>NZ_LARL01000013.1:0-76256 GCF_000980295.1 Odoribacter sp. N54.MGS-14
GATGTTTTAAAAATAAAAATGGATAATAAACGGGCAGCATAACAAAAAAAGAAGGCATCCTTTTCAGACACCTTCTTCCCCAAATTTATGATAGAACTATTTAGCTACTCGTTCGTCCCCAAAGATGGACATCTTTGTCTGACCTTATTCCTTCTATAAGACTTTTCTTAAAATTAAGCATTTAGACTTAAAGTATTATCGTAAAAAATAGCTTTCTTCGCATCTCAAAATTTTAAAATTTAATTAAAATATATATGAAAAAATGGTTTGAACAATTTAAGACAGAAGATTGGGTGGTTGTGGCTGTCAGTATTCTTTTACTGGCTTTTGCCATCATTACTCCCAATTATCTTCCCCGTATACCCAAACATCTGGCCGATACGGAATCCTGGGGAAATGCAATATTTCTTTTCGTCATTGTATTAGTCATACTTTATATCGGCTGGCTTTTACTCGGCAGACCCTTAAAAGGTTTATTCCTTTCCCTGATCGCTGTATTTTCTGTCTCTTTATTGGCACAGATTACGGCAGCTCTGCCTCAAGTAAGCTATTATGGATTCGAATCTGTCTTTTTCTCTGTTATCTTCGGTTTGATTATTCGCAATGTTTTTCGCGTACCTGCCTGGATGAAACCTGCTATTCAAAGTGAGTTTTTCATTAAAATCGGGGTGGTTTGTTTAGGAGCGACTATTCTTTTCAGTGATGTCATGAAATCCGGTGCAGTTGGTCTTGTACAGGCTGTCCTGGTTGTGAGTATCGTATGGTTTTTCGCCTATTTTATCTCCCGGCGGTTGGGAGTTGACCAGCGTTCTGCCATGATCCTGTCCAGCGGGGTCTCTATTTGCGGAGTTTCTGCTTGTATTACAGCTGCACGTGTTGCAGGAGGCGATGACAAAAAATTATCTTATATTGTTTCTTTGGTGTTAATCATTGTCGTTCCTATGATCTATATGATGCCCTGGCTGGCCCATCTGCTTCTTCCTGTCCTATTCGACGACCCTCAGGTAATACAGGAAGTGGCCGGAGCCTGGATTGGCGGAACCATCGATACGACAAGTGGTGTTGCCGCTTCCAGTGCTATCGTCAGCGAATTATCGAACCAGCATGCTGTTATTATCAAAGGGGCCCAAAATGTTTTAATCGGTTTTGTAGCTTTTTTTATAGCCTTATACCTTTCTACCCGGGGAGAGAAAGGTAGTAATTCTCCTTCTCTGGGGATTGTCTGGGAAAAATTCCCGAAGTTTATTATCGGTTTTGTTGCAGCTTCACTCGTATTCAGTATCTTTCAGGCAAATGACCTTTTCCTGGTAAATGAAAAAGGGAAACTCATCGAACCGGGAATCGCTAAAATGTTCAGTACTGTTTTTTTCAGTTTGGCATTTGTCTGTGTAGGACTGGAAACCCAGATAAAAGATATTGTCTCCCGTGAAAACCGCAATGTCATGTGGTCTTTTCTTACTGCACAGACTTTTAATATTCTGGTTACTTTTATTATTGCCTGCCTGTTGTTCGGCATCGTTAAACCGATGCTGGGATAAATAAAGCTGAGAGATGAGATAATTCACTGGAAATTTCTCATCTCTTAGCTATTGATCCGAAAGCGCCTGCTGGATTGAAAATCATTTCCGGTTTATGAAGAGAATTCCTTCGTCATGTCAGAGAGAAATGCTTCGGTTCCTGGATCATTTGAATTTTAGTCCCAAAATAATTGTATTGCTATTCTCATCCAGTCCGTCGTATATTTTCATCAGATCGACATGTTCTTCTTTATATGCTTCCCATTCTTTTTCCGATAACCGGGATCGGATGTGTTCGATTAATTTTGCATATCTTGCCGGGGTGAAAAAAAAGTATAGATAATCAGTAGGAAATTGCATTTTATTGTGCCATGGACTAAAATACTTGGAGGGGAAAGAGGTAGATTTTGTTATTCCTGTTTTCAACAGGTCATCATCTACTAATTTGAAGTTTTTGGTCACATGGCTTTTTTTATCGTATCCAAAATAATAATACCGATTGCCAAAATTGTAAACTCCGATTACATATTTATCGGTTTCATTCAGAAAATGCATAGCTATTCCACGATATTTTTTGAGATGCATAAATTCTTCCTTTGGGGGGTCGGCGCTGTAATTTCCTTTATCGATTTTATACCGGGGGGTAACCCGATCCTGGAAAACATCATAGACATACCCGTTCTTCTCGTGATAAAAACACAGGGAATCCTGAAAAACATACAATTGATTATGAAGCCAATATCCGAAAATATCTTCGCAAGAGAAGAAAGAATGTATTTTTTGGTTGTCATGAATCGAGTAAACATTGAGTGTATCGGCCCCTTCCAGTGATTTCTTTATTCCCTTGTTCAGGCTATTGGTGGCTCCCCAACCTTGTGTATTTTTTAAAAATAATATTGTCGTATCGTTCCATAAATAGACCGGTATTCCCAGATGACCTGTTTTGTCATTTTTCTGAGTAAACGACCATTCACGTAATAATTTATGGCAGTTATATACATATTTACACCAATAAACGTAGGTTTAATTTTTTTCTTTCTATTCCGATTCCGGGTTTTATCCCGTCAGACCGGTTCGCCTGGACCGGTCCGTTAAGGCTTTCCTTCACTGACCGGCGGAACTCCTCACTGCGTTCGTCAGACACCACCGGTCGGGCGTTCGGAAAACCTAACCGGACCCTCGTTCCTGCTCCAATGGTCTTCCGGCATAAAACCCTTCATCTCACGGCAGAGCTAACCGGCAAAGAAAATACAACCAAAAATTTGCAACAGCAGGAAGCCGGACCGTCCGGATTATTTCCAGTGAGAATAATCTTTCTTAAATCAAGACTGGTTTGCAATTCAGTGATAACGTAAGTCGGAGGTGATCGGGATTGGCGACCATTGGAGCTCTGGCGAGTGTCGTCTTGCTTTTTCTGAACGCCCGACCGGTGGTGTCTGACGAGCTTGCGAGGAGTTCCGCCGGTCAGTGATAGAAAAAGTTAGACGACCGACAGAAGCGACCGGGTCGACAATTCCGATCACCGAAGACGAATTACTAACGAAATAAACCTACATTTATAAGTGTAAATATGTATATAACTGCTTTATTTTATTCTTATTGGGATTGCTATGGATTTGAAGCTTTGGCTGTCTTTTTGTCACTTTCATTTTTTTGGCATAACAATTGTGTATTTACCTGCGTAAACTTGAATTTAAAACTAAAAAACAGATATACTATGGCAACTGGAAAAATAGGAGTATCAACGCAGAATTTATTTCCGATTATTAAGAAGTTTCTCTATTCGGATCATGAAATTTTTCTTCGTGAAATAGTGTCGAATGCAGTAGATGCTACACAAAAATTGAAAGTATTGGCATCTTCGGGAGAATTTAAAGGGGAGGCTTCTAATTTAAGGGTACGGGTGAAAGCTGACAAAGAGGCAGGTACTTTGACGGTATCCGACAGCGGTATCGGAATGACCCGGGAAGAGGTGGAAAAATACATCAACCAGATTGCTTTTTCGGGAGCAGAAGAATTTTTGGAAAAACATAAAGATGATGCCGCTACGATCATCGGTCATTTCGGATTGGGATTTTACTCTGCCTTTATGGTGAGCGATAAGGTGGAAATCGTGACCAAATCGTACAAAGAAGGAGCGCAGGCTGTAAAATGGACCGGTGAAGGAGATACCGAATACACCCTGGAAAATACCGAAAAAGCCGAACGGGGAACGGATATCATTATGTATATCAATGCCGAGGAAAAGGATTTCCTGGAAGAGAATAAGCTACAGGATTTATTAACGAAGTATTGTAAATTCCTCCCGATAGAGATTGTTTTCGGAAAGAAGAAAGAATGGAAAGATGGAAAATATGTCGATACCGAAGAAGATAATATCATCAATGACACCAATCCGCTGTGGACACGTAAACCATCCGAACTGAAGGAAGAAGATTATCAGAAATTCTACCGGGAATTGTATCCCATGGCACAAGATCCTTTGTTCCATATCCATTTGAATGTAGATTATCCGTTTAATCTGACCGGTATTCTTTATTTCCCGAAAATCGATAATAAGTTTGAAATACAAAAAAATAAAATTCAATTATACAGCAATCAGGTATATGTTTCTGATTCTGTCGAAGGGATCGTACCCGAATACCTGACTTTACTGCATGGGGTGATTGATTCGCCGGATATTCCGTTGAATGTATCCCGTTCCTATTTGCAAAGTGACCGGAATGTGAAGAAGATTTCCAACCACATTACGAAGAAAGTGGCCGACAGTCTGACCGATATCTTCAAAAACAACCGGGAAGAGTACGAGAAAAAATGGGATGACCTGAAGGTATTTATTCAATACGGCATGCTGACAGACGAGAAATTTGCCGAACGGGCCAATCCTATCGTGCTGCTCAAAGATACCGATGGGAAATATTTTACCCTGGAAGAGTATGAAAATCTGGTGAAAGTTAACCAAACGGATAAGGACAATCATATCGTTTATCTGTACGCTACCGACGTACAGGAACAATATACTTACATCCAGGCTGCGAAGGATAAAGGCTATGACGTTTTGGTGATGGATGGGCAGTTGGACACGCATTTTATCAATCATATCGAGCAGAAAAATGCCGATCATAAATTTTTACGTGTCGACTCGGATGTGATTGATAAACTGATTCCTAAAAATGAAACGAAGGAAACCGATTGGAGCGAAGCTGAACAGGAGGAGATGAAGGATGTTTTCAATGCACAACTCCCTAAAGAAGGAGGCATGTATGTGGTCAATTTCGAAGCATTGGGCGAAACGGCCGATCCTGTTTTAATCACCCGTTCTGAGTTTATGCGGCGGATGAAAGAGATGGCTGCCATGAATCCGGGGATGGGATTCTATGGAGCTATGGATGACCAGTTTACGTTGGTAGTGAATACCGATCATAAGCTGGTAAAGAATATCCTGGCTGATGTACAGAAAGAAATGGCGGCTAAACTCGAACCGATCGATTTCGAAATTAAAGAAAATGAAGGGAAGAAAACAGAGATCGACGAACTGAACAAAGGGAAGAAAGAAGATGAAATTCCACAAGTCGACAAAGACCGGAAGAAAGAATATGACGATAAGATCAATGGCTTGAGAAAACAAAAACAAGAGCTGTTGCAGGAATATGGTAAAGGTAATCAGGTGGTCGGCCAGTTGATCGACCTTGCCTTACTCGCTAACGGTCTGTTGAAAGGAGAAGCACTGAATAAATTTGTGAAGAGAAGCGTAGAGTTGATTAAATAACCGAAAGACGGAAGATGTGAAAGCGGGCATTGTTGAAGATGCCCGCTTTTATTTTAATAAAACTATTTCCAATTTTGTAGACGTTAAGTAAGATTTCGGCTAACTTTTTGTAGGTTTGTAAATCCCGGAGGATAGATTTTAAGGATAGATTACGATCTTGTGGGAGAGGGATATGAGATATTTAGTATAAAAAATTAACTTTGCAAATTATTGAACTTTTGTGTTGATCGGGCGTTATACCTCTTGAGACTGAAGTTAAACAGAAGATTATTATTAAAAGACATCGGAATATGAAATATGTCGGAGCACATGTCAGTATATCGGGTGGAGTGGAGAATGCTCCTGTAAATGCTTATCGGATCGGAGCGAAAGGTTTCGCTTTATTTACGAAGAATCAACGCCAATGGGTGGCAGCACCCTATTCGGCTGAAAATGTGGAACGCTTTCAGCAGCGTTGTCAGGAATTCGGTTATACGGCCGATCAGATTCTGCCTCATGATAGTTACCTGATCAATTTGGGAAATCCCGATAAAGAGGCTTTGGAAAAATCCAGGAGTGCTTTTCTGGATGAAATGTTGCGTTGTGAACAACTGGGACTGAAACTACTCAATTTTCATCCGGGAAGTTCGTTGAAGAAAGTGAGTGAGGAGGAGTGCCTGACGATAATTGCCGAATCGATCAATATCACGCTGGATAAGACCAAGAGTGTCTGTGCCGTGCTTGAGAATACGGCCGGACAAGGGTCTAATCTGGGATATACTTTTGAACAGTTGGCCTATATTATCGACAAAGTTGAAGATAAAGACCGGATTGGAGTATGTATCGATACCTGTCATGCTTTCGCTGCCGGATATGACCTCAAGAGTGAAAACGGCTTTCAGGAAACTTTTGAGCATTTCGATGAAGTGATCGGATTGAAGTATCTGAAAGGTATGCATCTGAACGATTCTAAAAAAGGGCAAGGTTCTCATGTCGATCGGCACGAGGTGCTCGGGAAAGGCGAATTGGGTATAGAGACTTTCCGCCGGATTATGAGAGATCCCCGTTTCGATCGTATGCCGCTGATTCTGGAAACCCCCGATGAAGAAAACTGGGCGGAAGAAATAAAGATGCTTTATAAATTAGAAGAGCATAAGAGCTTATGAAAATAGGATTATTATCGGATACACATGGCTGGTTGGATAGCAAGATATTGGATTTTTTCAAAGATTGCGATGAGGTTTGGCATTGCGGGGATATCGGTGATTTAGCGGTTACCGATCGTTTGGCCGCCAACTTTAATTTACGCGCTGTATACGGTAATATCGATGGAGGAGAGATAAGGACGATGTTTGCCCCTACTTTAATATTCGATTGTGAAGGAGTAAAAACAGTGATGACCCACATCGGAGGATATCCCGGACATTATGACGCCGGAATACGGACGCTATTGTACGACGAACGCCCGCAGCTGTTTGTCTGCGGCCATTCTCATATCCTGAAAGTTATGTTCGATAAGACGCTGGGATGTTTACACATCAATCCCGGGGCTGCCGGGAAGTATGGTTTCCATAAAGTCAGGACAGCCATCCGTTTTGTCATAGAAAAGGGGAAAATGAAAGATTTGGAAGTATTGGAACTTGAGAAGAAGTAGAGATATAACTATTCCTGGATAACGAAGTAACTTTAAATAAGATGAAAAGACTTTTTATTTTGACAGGGCTCTTGCTGCTGACAGGAGCACTATTCAACCGGACGATAGCACAAAACCGGGAGAATCAGGTGAGAGAACAAAGCATAAAATATCAGCGGCTGATGGCCTATATCGATGCCTTTTATGTCGATACCGTAAATTTGCAGAAGCTGACGGAAGATGCGATTATAAAAGCTTTGTCCGATCTCGATCCTCATTCGGTTTATATCACGAAGGAAGAAGTGGATGAGATGAACGAGCCTTTGGAAGGTGGATTTTTCGGTATAGGTATTCAGTTTACTATTCTCCGGGATACGTTGGCTGTTGTGGCTATCGTGCCTGGCGGCCCTTCCGAGAAGGCCGGATTGATGGCAGGAGACCGGATCGTTTCCGTGGACGGAGAGAATATCGCCGGGAAAAAATTATCGAATACAGAGGTCCGGAAGCGCTTGAAAGGAGAGGAAGGTACGATTGTCAAGGTCGGCGTGCTGAGAGGACATGAAAATATGGATTTCCGTATTATCCGGGGAAAAATTCCGATTTATAGTATCGATGCTACTTATATGCTGGATAAGACGACCGGATATATCAAGTTATCCCGCTTTGCAGCGACCACGATCGATGAATTCGAGGAAGCTGTCAAAAAATTGCAGGCTCAGGGGATGAAAGATTTGATACTGGACTTGCAGACGAATGGAGGGGGATATATGGGAGCCGCTATCGGTATCGCCGATCACTTGTTGGATGGACGGAAGATGATCGTTTATACCGACGGGGTCAATTCCGGTCGGCGCGAAGAATATTCAACGCCTATAGGACTCTTGCAGGGTGGACGGGTGGTCGTATTGATCGACGGCAATTCGGCTTCTGCCAGTGAGATTGTCTCCGGAGCTGTTCAGGATTGGGATAGGGGCGTATTGGTGGGCCGGAGGTCTTTCGGGAAAGGCTTGGTGCAAAGACAGTTTCCTCTGACCGACGGATCTATGGTCCGGCTGACGATAGCCCACTATTATACGCCTTCGGGGAGATGTATACAAAAACCTTATTCGAAAGGCGAAGAAGATTATGAAGCCGAGTTGTATAACCGGTATCGGAGCGGAGAAATGGTCAGTGCTGACAGTATTGTAGTGAATGATTCCCTGAAATATTTTACGAAAGTAAAACAACGCCCTGTATACGGTGGAGGAGGTATTATCCCGGACGTGTTCGTGCCTCTCGATACGACGATCAGCTATTTGTACTTTAACCGGCTGATCGCTAAAAATGTAATCGGTGAGTTTATTGCCAATTATATCGATAAAAACAGGGATCAGCTGAAAAAGAAATATCCTGATTTCGATTCTTTTGTGAAGAATTTTCAGGTGACCGATGCCATGATCGATGAAATTGTAAAAGCAGGGGAAAAAGCGGATATCCCCAGAGACGATAAAGCACTGAAACCTCTTTTGCCTACCATTAAATTGCAGCTGAAAGCATTGATAGCCCGGGATCTTTGGAATATGAACGAGATGTATCAGATTATGAATGAGGAGAACGATATGCTGAAGAAAGGATTGGAAGTGTTGAAGGACGGTACGTACGAAAAGATACTCGGCAAATAGATTTATAAATACAGTGAAAACGGTGATGACAGCTAAAACAGGAACGGGGGTTTAACAGAAAGAAAGCAGGCGGTTATTGCCGGAAATTCCGCTGGGTCAGTATATCGGCTTGGGGCAGATAATGCGGCAGATAATCCGGTTTGTTGGCCCGGCAAGGACAAATATCTATCCCGCCACGACGGGTGTATAAGCAACTTACCATGAGAATTTCGGGTTGGAAAAGATCACTGAGGCGTTTGAAAGTCATCTCACAAATTTCTTCGTGAAAATGATTTTCATTACGCAGCGAAACGATGTATTTCAACAGAGAGGCATAGGCCGGTTGTGTCCGGCCTTTCAGATGAATGTACAAACTTCCCCAATCGGGTTGACGGGTGATCTTACAGTTACTTTTCAGTAGATGGCTACATACTTTTAATTCCCCTGCTTCCTGGATGTTTTCGGTCAGTAAGGCGGGGTTTTCCTGATAGACGGAAAACTGGAGTGCATAGGTGTCGGGCTCTTTTTCCAGCAGGGTGTAATCATTGAAATCAAAAGGCAGAAAAGAAGGGACATCTTCATAAAAATGGACTTTTACTTCGGTACACAACAACGCACTAAGATCGGCAGCTACTGTGGCAACGAATCGGTCGACAGCCTGCCCGAGTGTCTTGCCTAAAGCTTCCATATGAAAGGAACCTAAATACAATTTCAAAGATTTACTTTCTACAATCGAGGGACTGGAAGCCGGATAAGTAATTTTCAACATCCCGGCTACCGGTATACCATTATCCAGGATAAAACTGGCTTCGTAGGCATGCCAGCTGTCATAACCACAAAACAGACGGTCCGGGTGGTCTATGCCATAGATTTCCCTGTTCAGCCGCCGGGGGACCGCTACAAGAATAGCCGGACAATAGTGTTGGGGATATTCGACTTGTTTTCCTAAAAGTTTATCTTCGGTTGTCATAATGAGTTGCTGAGTTACTGAGTTATAGAGTTATAGAGTTATAGAGTTGTTGGGGGGCTGAGTTAATGGGTGGGGTGTTGTTGCAGATAATGGATAAATTTGTTAATTGCTACAGATAGGCCCTGGCAATCCTGGAGGAGCAATTCACTTTTTTCTTCGGATATGTAGTTTAAATCTTTAGCAATATAAAGCATACTTTTAACTTCTCCACAGCTTCCTTTAGATATACAGAGAAAGCGTTTGAACATCGGATTGCTCCCGGATTCAAACCCTTCTGCGATATTATTCATTATCGAAATAGCTGCCCTTTGTATCTGCTCATTAAAACCCATATCTTTAATGGATGCAGTGTTCTGGTATATTTCCTTCACAATCCTTCGGGCTTCCTGCCAAATATTCAATTCTTCAAACTTAACTACTCCTCCCATAATTTATTTATTTAAATTCATATATAAACTCTATAACTCTATAACTCAATAACTCAATAACTCAATAACTCAGTAACTCAGCAACTCAGCAACTCAGTAACTCAGCAACTCTATCCCCTCTAAAAACTCTGCATACTATACAATTTGGTATAAATACCATTCAGACTCAGGAGTTCTTCATGAGTTCCCCGTTCGACGATTTCTCCTTCATGGAAGACACAAATCAGGTCGGCATTTTTGATGGTAGACAGGCGGTGGGCGATCACGATAGAGGTACGGTTTTTCATCAGATTATCCAGAGCTTCCTGTACTAGTTTTTCCGATTCGGTATCCAGGGCAGAAGTGGCTTCGTCCAGGATCATGATCGGAGGATTTTTCAATACGGCACGGGCTATACTCAGGCGCTGGCGCTGGCCCCCACTCAATTTGCCTCCCCGGTCACCGATTATGGTTTGGTAACCGTGTTCGGTTTGTAAGATAAATTCGTGTGCATTAGCGATACGGGCAGCTTGTTCAACCTGTTCCAAAGTGGCATTTTCGATACCGAAAGCGATGTTGTTATAGATCGTATCGTTGAATAGAATAGGATCCTGGTTTACATTCCCCATAAATTCCCGCAAATTATAAAAAGAAAGTTCCCGGATATCAATACCGTCGATACAAATTTTTCCACTATTCACATCGTAAAAACGGGGTAACAAATCGACAAAGGTACTTTTTCCGGAACCCGATTGGCCGACAAGGGCTACCGTTTTTCCTTTCGGAATGACCAGATTGATGTTTTTGAGTACCTGTTTACTTTCGTTATATGAAAAGTTGACGTCTTTGTATTCGACAGCTTGTTGGAATTGTTCCAGTTTTCGCGGATTTTCAGGTTCCTGTATAGAAGATTCTGCAGCCAGAATAACGTCTATACGCTCCATCGCCGCCAATCCTTTTTGGACGCTGTAATAGGCGTTAGTCAGGTTTTTCGCCGGATTGATGATAGAATAAAACAAACCGATATAGATAATAAAACTTGGACCCGATAAGTTGCCGGTATTATTCAAAATCAGCGTTCCTCCGAACCACAGGATGATGACTACGACGATCGTACCGAGAAATTCACTCATCGGATGGGCCAATGAACGCCGCCGCATCAGACGGTTTTGTATTTTCCGGTAGCTTTCGTTTTCCGTTGAGAATTTTTCAGTCATTTTGGGCTCTGCATTGAAAGCCTTGATGATTCGCAAACCGGATAAAGTTTCTTCCATTAAAGCCAGAATTTCTCCCATTTTCGTTTGTCCTTCCCAAGAACGGCGCTTCAGGTTTTTACCTACCCGGCCGATCAATAAACCCATAATGGGGAGAAGAATGAAAACAAATAAGGTGAGCTGCCAGCTCATAAACAACATGGAAGTCAGATAGACAATAATCAAAATCGGACTTTGGAAGAGCATATCCAAAGAACTCATCACGGAGGCTTCTACTTCTTGTACATCTCCGGTCATACGGGCGATAATATCCCCTTTGCGCTCTTCGGAAAAGAAGGGAAGAGGTAAGGATAATATTTTGGCATAGATTTTACGACGGATGTCCCTGACGACTCCATTCCGGATATAAATCAATTCATAAGCTCCCAAATAGGCGAAACCGGTTTTTAAAGCAGTAGTTACGATGGCTACCACCCCGATCAGAATTAAGGTTGTCGATGGACCGTAAGTGTATTTGATCGTTGTGATGTAGTAATTAAAAATTTGTCCGATAGATTCACTGTTAAATTCGAAAGGAACAAGTTCAGTTACATCCTGTTCGTTGTTGAATATAATCTTCAGGATAGGTCCCAGCATCGCGATGGAAAGACTTCCGAAAATCGCATGGAGGAAATTGAAGATGATACTTTTGGTAACCCGGAGTTTATAAGGTGGAATAAAACGCTTGAGAATAAGGATTAAATCGTGCATAGGTAAAGTTGCTGAGTTGCTGAGTTACTGAGTTGCTGAGTTGTTGAGTTACTGAGTTGCTAAGTTGCTGAGTTGCTGAGTTGTTGAGTTGCTGAGTTGTTGAGTTACTGAGTTGTTGCACTCTTAAATTCCAAAACTTCATAACTCTTTAACTCTATAACTCTATAACTCTATAACTCAGTAACTCTATAACTCAGCAACTCTTTAACTAAATTCCTGTATAATTCGAGGGAGTAATCTGTTTCAGAGTTTTTTTCAGTTCAGCTGAAATATCGAGTGTGTCGATAAATTCTGCGATAGATTCCTGTGTAATTTTATTGTTGGTACGTGTCAAGGCTTTCAGTGCTTCGTAGGGGTTGGGATATCCTTCACGGCGCAGAACGGTTTGAATGGCTTCGGCCACGACCGCCCAGTTTTTTTCGAGATCTTTTTCGATCGCTTCTTTATTGATAATAAGCTTGTTCAACCCTTTCAAAGTCGATTTGACAGCAATAATCGTATGGGCTAAAGGGACACCGATGTTCCGCAGTACGGTTGAGTCGGTGAGATCTCGTTGAAGACGTGAAATCGGCAACTTATTACTCAGGTGATCGAATATGGCATTGGCGATGCCCAGGTTACCTTCTGAATTTTCGAAATCGATCGGATTTACTTTATGGGGCATAGCGGACGAACCGACTTCACCGGCTTTGATTTTCTGTTTGAAATAAGTCATCGAGATGTAAGTCCAGAAATCCCGGTCGAGGTCGATAATAATATTATTGATCCTTCGAAGGTTATCGAACAGAGCTGCAAAATTATCGTAATTGGAAATCTGGGTAGTGTATGTTTCCCGTTCGATTTTTAATTTTTGAGTTAAAAAGCGGTTTCCGAATTCAGCCCAGTCGATTTCCGGGAAAGCAATGTTGTGTGCATTGAAGTTACCGGTAGCTCCACCGAATTTTCCGGAAATGGCTACTTTTTTCAATAACTCCAACTGACGGCTCAACCGGTAAGTGAATACTTTGAGCTCTTTCCCTAAACGGGTAGGAGAAGCCGGTTGTCCATGAGTTTTGGCCAGCATCGGCACTTCTTTCCATTCTTCGGCCAGCTCTTCGAGTTTGGCGATCAGTTCGTCGATGACAGGATAATAGACATCGTGAACGGCATCCCGGAACGAACAGGGAACCGCTGTATTGTTGATATCCTGTGAAGTCAGGCCGAAATGGATGAATTCTTTGTATGGTTGCAGATTTAAAGCATCGAATTTTTCTTTGATAAAGTATTCGACAGCTTTCACGTCGTGATTGGTGACTTTCTCGATGTCTTTGATCCGCTGGGCATCTTCGACGGTGAAATTGAGGTATATTTCCCGTAATTGCTCGAAAGTCTGGTGATTGAAACCGGCCAATTGGGGAAGAGGTATTTCGCATAAGGCAATAAAATATTCCACCTCCACCGTTACCCGGTAACGGATTAAAGCACTTTCAGAAAAATAATTGGACAAATTTTCGACTTTATCTCTGTATCTCCCGTCGATCGGGGATATTGCTGTTAATGGTTGCATAGTATATAACAAGTGAATATTAGATTTATGTTCTACGAATTTGGTTCAATCAGACAATCTGCACTATTTTTGCTCACAAAAATAGAAAAAATAGCCGGAAAATCTGCTTTTTCCTCCTTACATTTGTCTTCAATTTAAATTGAGTTTGATAAAATGGGATTCTTTACAGGGATACAGCTTTATGGAAAAGCATTCGGAATTTTGTTCAGCCGGAAATTCTGGTGGTTTTTACTTTTTCCGGTCATTATTTTATTGCTATTGTTCATTGGGGGAAATATCCTGATTTCTTTAGCGGGAGATAGCCTGTACGGCTTGATCGAGGCTAAGCTTACTGCCTGGGTGGGGGGCATCTCCTGGCTGCAATGGGTGACGACCACGACAAGCGTGCTGATTAAGATTGTATTGCGGATTCTGTATTTCTTCCTTTTCGTTGCTTTCGGCGGATATATTGTGCTTGTCGTTATGTCGCCGGTATATTCCTGGCTGTCCGAACGGACGGAAGCTCATCTTACCGGAAGGGAATTTCCCTTTAGTTTCAGGCAGTTTGCCTGGGAGATTTTTCGGGGAATTCTGATCGCCCTGAGAAATATGATTTTTCAGTTGTTTATTTCTTTTGTATTATTTCTTTGCTCATTTATTCCGCTTGTGGGGGTAATCGCTCCTTTTGCCATCTTCTTTACCTCGGCTTATTTTTACGGTTTTGCCTTTATCGATTATGCTATCGAGAGAAAGCGTTTTAATGTCAGACAGAGCGTCCGTTATGTGAATAAAAATATCGGTTTGGTGACAGGAATAGGTACTGTATTCGCTTTGGCTCTTATGATTCCGGCCCTAAGCCTGGCCGCTTGTTGTTTTGTGTCATTATTGTCGGTAATTGCCGGTACTATTGCAGTAGAAAGGATGAACGATAAATCTGTTAAATAAAGCAATAGCTATTTTCCAACCCATCTGCATCGGATTTGCTGTTCGATTTCTTCTTTGGAGAGGGTTGTGCGGATTTCTGTACGGAAGGGGTGACCCGGGAGCAGATCTTTATAGTTGTCTGTAAAAACCGCTTTTACTCCGGGGAGGTAAAACATGACATCACAGGCCAGACGGTCGGTGGTGGCTGTCAGGTATTTTTTGCCTTGCTCTTCGGATATTTGAATCTGAATATCGGGTTGTCTGAGCAGTAACTCTTTCGGTAGAGCAAAATATACATTTTGGCGGTCTACGATTTTTTTGCCTTGCCGGATGGTGATGACGGCCATGGTTTCCCGGTGTGAATTGTCTTGCAGCAAACCGGCGATTGACGATGCTGCGATTGGGGCGGCTTCGTTGGCTTTGATTTTATATTTGCCTTGCCGGGTTTGATGCAGTTTTCCGTCGAATCCTTTTATCTCTAAGGTATAGGTTCCTGCGAGAGGTGTTGGCAGATCGTTTACCACCCAGAGTTTCAGACTGTCTGCCGTTACCTGGGGTGCTAATATCACCGGCTTGCAGGCTTCCCGTAGCGCATACTGGGCCGCTTTCCAGTTGTGGTAATAATCGGTTGTCGACCAGCTGGCTACCGGCCAGCAATCGTTCAGCTGCCAAACCAGCGATCCCATACAATAGGGCATATGCCGCCGATGTGTTTCCATGGCTATTCGCATGGCCCGGGCTTGCAATACCTGGCTCATGTATAGCATTTGCCCGAAATCTTCCGGTACCTGATAATACCAGCCCATGTATTCCCGGATGCGCAGGTTGCCGATTCCACTGCGTTGATGAGCCGACATGATCTCCGATTCGATGTCGTAATCTTCCGGTAAAGTGTATTGCCGGACGGTTTCAAATTCAGGGAAGGATTGGAAACCGTGTTCACTGATGAAACGGCCGATATTTTTTTCGTATTCTTCAAACTTGTGCTTTTCGTGCCATACCCCCCAGTAGTGGTTATCCCCCCGGTTGGCAGGGCGGATTTCATGGTCTCCGATTTCCGGTCCCGACATCGGTGAAGAAGGCCAGTAATCGTCTCCATCGGTATATTTTTCAATCACTTCGGGCAGGAGCCGATGGAAGACATCAGTGTAGGCCTTGAAAATCCGTTCTTGTTGTTGCTGGGTATACTCTCTTTTCCATCCCCAACCTCTCCAGGCTGCATCTATTTCGTTGTTTCCACACCACAGGGCTATACAGGGATGATTTCTTAGCCGGATAACGTTATCGACGGCTTCTTGTTTTACATTTTCCAGAAATTCAGGATCGCCGGGATACATGGCACAGGCAAACATAAAATCCTGCCAGACCATGATGCCGTGGCGATCACAGAGTTCATAGAAATAATCGTCTTCGTAAATACCTCCACCCCAGATCCGGATCATATTCATATTGGCATTTGCGGCATCCGTCACCATTTTTTCGTAATCCGAACGACTGATTCTGGGGAGAAAAACATCGTTGGGAATGGCATTGACTCCTTTGGCAAAAACAGGGATTCCGTTCAATTCAAAGTAGAAAGTTTCTCCCTGGGTATCTTGCCGGCGTACTAATTTCAGAGAACGCAGACCGGTGGTTACTTCGCGGCTGGCAACTACTTTTCCGTCTTTTTTCAAATTGATCCGGAATGTATAAAGGTTGGCTTTTCCTAAACCGTTACTCCACCATAACCTGGGTTTTTTAATGGTAAACGGGAGGGTTAACCGGTTTTCTCCCGGTTGGGTTTCAACCTCGCTTTTCGCCAATATCCGGGAATCACATTTTACTTCTGCGATCAGTTTTTCGTGATGTTCTGTCGTCAAACGGACAGATGCTTTCAAATCGGCTTGTACGGGAGTGACTTGCGGCTGTTCAATAAAAACCTGTTCGATATTCAGGTCATCCCAGCCTTCCAGGAAAATCGGCCGCCAGATACCCGAAGTGACTAATCGCGGGCCCCAGTCCCAACCGAAATGATAAGGGGCTTTCCGGCTGAAAACGCTCACCCGGTTAGGGCCCATTCCTCCGTTTTCGCTTTGGTCGTTGGAAGCCGGCAAGGGTAATCCGTATTTTTCCATTTCTTTCATACCTTGCCGGATGGGAGAACGAAAGCGAAGATGCAGTATATTTTCTTTATCGGAAAGCAGGCCGGAGACATCTGCTTTCCAGGTCCTGAACATATTGTTGGTAGATAGAAGAGGCTGACCGTTCAGGGTGATGTCGCACCAGGTGTCTAATCCCTGAAATACGAGTTGTTTGTGTTTTTGCCCGGCCAATTGTTCGTCCACCTGAAAACGAAGTTCATATTCCCAGTCGGCTTTATCGATCCATTGGATGTGTTTTTCATTGTCGCGATAGAACGGATCTTCGATGATTCCATTGTTTATCAGATCGGTATGTACTGTCCCGGGTACTTCGGCCGGTAACCATTTACCGATATGGTATTGCCTGAATTGCCAGTTATTTCCTAGCTCTTGCCGTATGGGAGGGGTAGAGGCAAAACTCATCGAATAGAGTGAAAAAACGACTAAGGTGATTACAAATTTGCTCATAACCGGGATTGAAATAATGAAACGTTACAAATATATGCAAAGGCGGGAGCAAAAACAACAAATTTGTTTGATTGATTTTGCCGGGCTGCATCTTATATTTATAAAAGAAAATTTGATGGAAGGAGTTGGATAAGATAAAAAAGCTTATATTTGTTTACCTATTACAAAATATCGATGATGCTTATGTCAGGGATATATACGTTCAGGAAGCTTGTTTTGCTCGTGCTGGGGATTTGTTGGTTGAACACGCTTGGGGCTGCCGAACCCGAAAAAGTCGTTTATAAAGTGGATATTAAAGACGAGATCGGTCCGGAAGTGTGGCGTCTGGCCCGAAAATCTTTCGACCTGGCCGGGCAGGAAAAGGCGGATTATATTTTAATTCATATGAATACTTACGGTGGGATGGTCGTGTATGCCGATTCTTTGCGTAGTATGATTCTGAACTCACGGAAACCGGTATGGGTATTTATCGATAATAATGCAGCCTCTGCCGGGGCATTGATTTCTATTGCCTGCGACAAAATCTATATGCGCGAGGGGGCGAATATCGGGGCGGCTACGGTCGTGAATCAAACGGGTGAGGCGATGCCCGATAAATATCAGTCCTATATGCGCTCGATGATTCGTTCTACGGCAGAAGCTCAGGGCAGGGATACGTTGGTTCAGGGCAGGGATACGGTTTATCGTTGGAAGCGGAATCCGCATATCGCCGAAGCCATGGTGGATCAGTCTATTTATATCCAGGGTATTACCGATAGCGGACGGGTAGTGACTTTCACTGCCCGGGAAGCCATGAAATACGGTTTTTGTGACGGAATGGCAGAAAGTGTGGATGAAGTATTGAAAAAAGAACAGGTTGAAAACTATACGATCCGGAGCTATCATCCTACCGTCACCGATCGGATTATCGGTTTTCTGATCAATCCCGTGATACAGGGATTGTTGATTATGGTCATTGTCGGTGGTATCTATTTCGAATTGCAGACCCCGGGGATCGGTTTTCCTTTGGCTGCCGCCCTGACGGCTTGCCTGCTCTATTTCGCTCCCTTGTATCTCGAAGGGTTTGCCGGGTATTGGGAGATCATTGCTTTTGTCGTGGGAGTCGTCTTGTTGCTTCTGGAAATTTTTGTGATTCCGGGCTTCGGTGTAGCAGGTATTTCCGGAATTGTATTGATTATAGTGGCCTTGGTTTTTGCAGGGATAGATCATTTCTCTTTCCGTTTCCTGGGTGATTTTGTACGTCCGTTGGTGCGTTCCCTGTTTCTGGTGGTGAGTGCTTCTTTGGTATCCTTGTTGATGAGCATGTGGTTGGGGGCTAAATTATTCGGGAGCCGTCGTTGGGCTTTTGCCTTGCATGCTGAACAAAAACCGGAAGACGGTTATGTAGGAGTAGATTTGTCGGTACGGGAAGAAATCGGCAAACAGGGGATCGCGGTGACAGATTTGCGGCCTGCCGGGAAAGTAGAAGTAGGCGGAGAAGTGTATGATGCCGTCTCTTTGTTGGGAGATTATATCGAAAAAGGAAATCGGGTGATGATAAAAAAGTATCAGGCAGGACAGGTATATGTCGTGAAGTGTGAAAAATGAAGATTGTAATTAAGTAGGATGGGAGTTACTGATTTACAAGTGTTGCAGGCTTTTAAAAAAGGACAATTGGAATTGTTTTACCGTAGAATTTATCCGGGATTATTGTTGTATGCTGTAAAAAATGCAGGTGACCGGCATGATTTTCTGGCAGAAGATTGCGTACAAAATGCTATTTTTAATGCCTGGAAAAGAAGAGACTCTTTTGATTCTATCTATACATTGAAATCTTTTTTATACACTTCTGTAAAAAATGAGATCATCAGCCTTTACCGGAAAGGAAAAGCACAGGAACGGTATTCTTCCCAGCTGGAAAATGAAGCATTTTTTGCCAATACGGTTATCGACCAGGAGACACAGTTGTTGTTGTTCAATGCTATTCACAGCTTGCCGGATAGAGAACGTCAGATTTTTGAATTAAGTTTTATTGAAGGTTTGAAAAATATTGAAATTGCCGAACAATTGGGCGTTTCGGATAGTACGGTTAAAAAGGCGAAAGCCAAAGCGCTCGAAATTTTACGGGAAAAATTGGATCCCCGGTTATTTCTTTTTTTCTTCCTGGGGTAATAAAGAGGACCGATGGATAATAAACGAATTTACGATAATTATGCTTTTATAAGCTATAAGCGTGAAGATGAAAAATGGGCGGAATGGCTTCAGCGTAAACTGGAAGGGTATAAATTACCTACAATACTAAAGAAGACAAATCCGTCATTGCCCAGGCATTTACGTCCAATCTTCCGGGACAAGACAGATTTAGGGGGGGGTATATTAAGCGATGAACTTGAAAAACAATTACAGAGCTCTGAATTCCTTATTGTTATCTGTTCGCCTCATGCCTCACGATCGGAATGGGTGAACAAAGAAATTCAGGTATTTATCGACGAAGGACGTTTGGGAAATATCATCCCGTTTATTGTTGAAGGACTTCCTCATGCCGGTTCTGCTGTAGAGGAATGTTTCCCCCAGGCATTGAAGAATATACCCAAGGATAAGGAGTTGCTGGGGATTAATGTACAGGAGATCGGTAAAGAACGGGCTTTTATTAAAGTTATAGCCCGGATGTTGTCGCTTCGCTTCGATAGTTTGTGGCAGAGATGGCAGCGGGAGAAAAGGTTACGTCGTAGTTATGTCGCTACGATGCTGGCTTTTTTGCTGATTATCTTTTATTTTTTTGCTATTCCTTCAAGGGTAGAGCTCACCGTGAAAGATTTATCTCACCGATTGCCGTTGCCTTCCTATGCAAAAATTATTTTCAACGGTACAGAACAGTATATCGGTTCTTTGGATACAGTTTTAATCCTGGATAATATCCGGCCGTATTATAAAGGACGGCCGTATATGTTGGAATTTAATGCCGGTTATTACGATACTTTACGTTTTCAGGGACATTTTTCCTGGGGAATGACGACCTATGTGACATTGGAGTTGAAACGTGACAGTACGTTCAGTGTCTATCAGGGAATAGTTTACGATGAACAAGAGGGGGTGCCTGTCCAGGATGCCGTTGTTACTGTCGATAATCGGACAACCAGGACCGATGTCCGTGGGATTTTTAAAATAGTTTTTCCCTTACAGGAACAGACTTTGTCCAAGTCTGTCCGAATAGAGAAAGAAGGCTATCTTCCCCGTTTACGGGTCGACGAGTGTCCTGATGCCAAAAATCTTACTCCTTATCCCATGCGGAAAAATACGTAGGACCGGCGGGTGGGCTTGAGTTAAAAGAATTGTTCCAGCGTACTGATCGGGTTAAAATTAAATGAAAAGAACGATTATGATGAAGTATCAGTCAATAACCATACTGTTTGTTCTGCTTTTTTTATTCCGGATAGCACAATCGCAATGTATAGAGACCGGATATGTCAAAGAATATAATGGGGTTGAGGAAAAGACACCTTTGCCAGGAGTAGAACTTCAGGTGGTCGGTTCTCCTTCGGCTGTCAGTGACGAGCAAGGACGTTTCGAACTTCATTTTGCCGTGTTAAAGCCAGGACAGGCCGTAAAGTATAATGAGATTTATAAACCGGGATACATCCTTTTTAATAAAGAAGCGTTGGAGATATGGAGGATTTCCGATAATAAGACTCCCTTTGTGGTGGTGATGTGCCGGGAAGGTGAGTTCCGGGCTTTGAAGAAAAAGTTTTACGGGATTATTGAAAAATCATACCGCGACGATTATCTGCGTCAGAAGAAGCTGGCTGAAACCAGTATTGCCAATGAATTGGAACTAACCGAAAAATTGAAACAACTGGAAAAATCTTATCAGGAAAAACTCAGTAATATAAATACCTATGTTGAAATCTTTGCCCGTATCGACCGGAACGAAATGGACGATAAAATAAGCCGGGCCTTGCAATTGGTGGAAGAAGGCAAGATCGATGAGGGAATACGTTTATATGAGGAATTGGAACTGATCGGTCAGACGAACGAGCAGTTGAATAAATGGAATACCGGTGAAAGGGTGATTCAGGCCGGACAGACTATGAAAAACGAGGCTCAGCAGGATTTATTATTGATGGCTGATAAACTTCGTCAGCAAGTCGGTCTTTATGAAATGGGTGGTTGGGACTATAACGATCAGCGTATCGAAACTACTCATAAGCTGGTAGAAGTTTACCGGCTGCTGAATAAAGCCTTTCCCGGCGAATTTGCACCCCAATTAGGGCAATGGCTTTGTCTGGAAGGGGATAACTCGAATGATCCGGATACCTTGTTTGCTAAAGTTACCGAGGCTGCCCGACTTCCATCCTATGCCGGACTGATTATGTTAGGAAATCTGTATGAATACCGTTCGGTCAAGGAGATTCAGTATCTTGAGAAAGCGCGAAGCTGTTATGAACAAGCTTTATCGCTGATCTCTGCTGATGACAGTAGCCGCTACGCAGAGAAAAGATTGAATTCTTTTTATGATTTTACAGACTCGACGACCGGACAGCCTATTTATTATAAAATATTGTCGGCTCAGGAAAAAACAGTCGCTATTTGGCCTAAAAGTATAATTAGCTATAATGATCCTGAGGGAGAATTGGTTTTACCTGAGTTTGTAAAATACAAAGGGGAGAAATACCGTCTTGTATCGATCGGAGCTAATGCATTTAAAAATAATAAGCGGTTGTTGTCGGTTACGCTACCTAAAAGTGTCACCGGGATCGGTGAAAATGCTTTTTACGGCTGTTTTTCTTTGGAATCTATCCGGGTGGGAGAAAATGTGGAAATGGTAGCTGAGGGGGCTGTACCTGAATCTACTTTATTGATACTTCCCGATAATACCCGGAAATTACAGGGATGGCTTTATGATTTCATTTATAAACGTTTCGAATTTATGCTTCAGGATTCGAAGAACATCGGACTTGCCGGATATGCCATTTATCATTTGGCCGACGACCTGTTGAAAGATAAAGTGACACCTGATGATAATAAAGCTTTTTATTGGTATCTGAAAGGACATATTTTAGCTGATAGTGTATACGCCGAGTGTAATTTAGCAGAAGCGGCAGCTTGTTTCAGACAAGCGCTTGAAAAGGGGGGGGCTGTTGCAGCTTATCGGCTCGGTTTACTGTATTATTGGGCCGGGGATTATCGGAATGCTTATGATTTTTATGTTCGGGCTGCCGATGCGGAAATTTTGGAGGCTGATAACCAGCTGGCTTATATGTATGCAAAAGGTCAGTATGTAAAACAGGATTTTACAAAAGCTATGGTTTATATCGACAAAGCGATTGCCCGGGATTCTGCCGATCCGAATTACATCGATTCCAAAGGGGAAATCTACCTGATGATGGGACAGCGGGATAAAGCTGCCGAAGCCTGGAATAAGGTGGTTAAAATGGACCCGGCGTTTGACCGGAGCCGGTCTGATTTATATAAAAAGTTGTATGGAATACCGCAAACCCAATTGTCGGATTCCAGTAAAAGACTGAATAATTATATCGATATTGTTCGGGCAGTGGCCCGGACAGAACATGCCCGTTTCTTTAATGCTTGTGAAATGCCTGAATATGAAGAGCTGCTGGCTATCGGAATAATTGCCGTTCAGGTGATGATAAAAAATAAAACCCCCGAACAATTGGAAAAATACAATGCTTTCTATTTGGCTACTGCAATCCAATGGGCTATTCAAAATGAATTGCAGATAAGATACAAATGGTATGGACAGGTTATTCCTCATCAAAGAATGGAGATTAAAAAAGAAAATAAGTGGTTAAATCAAAATCAAATGCTTTTTCTTTCTATATACCGGACCATCGTTTTACTATATAACCATATCGGTTTGTTTCAAGAGAATAATCTTCGGTCTGAAATTGAGAATGCAAGCCGTATTTTATTGCAGGCAATCGATAGTATCCCTGTTTCTCACCGCGATCTTGCCCGACAACTCATTTATGAACAGAAGTTTGTGAGTGAAATAGCCAAAGAACAGGGAAAAACATTTGAAGCATGTTACAGAGATATTATGCCTGTTGTAAATTTTTTGCGCCAGGCAATCAGTATAGTTGGACAGAAAATAGAATATAATAAGAACATCACTTTTGATCCGGATTTTTCTGATTCTTCCAGTATGCTTTTTTCAGAGCCTCCTAAAAAATATCTCGATATCGTTCGGATTATTGCACAGGCCGAGCAAAAAAATCTTATCGACCGTAAACAGAATTTTATCGATTACGAAGAATTGTTGTCGGTCGGAATAATCGCTGTGCAAGTTTTAACAGGAAAAAAAACTGCCGAAGAATTGGAAAAATATAGCAGTGTATACCTTGCAAGTTCGATTCATTGGGCCATCCAGAATGAATTGAAAATGCGATACAAATGGTATACTCCTGTCCGGTTCGGCAAGCTGATGAGTACTGAAAATGAGCAGGATTCGTTGCTCTCTCAATATATGACTGTCGTCTGGCTCCAAACTGCCGGAGCTCTGTATAACAGAAAAGATTCTATCGATAACCGTTCACTCAGAGCGGAGATAGAACAAGTGGGGAGTGCCATTCTTAAAGAAATAAGCCGGCTTCCTGCCGATCAGCGTCAGTGGGTCACAGCCCTTTTTATTCATCAGAAAGAACTTGGAGAAATTGTTGAAGCGTATGGCATCCGGGTGGAAGATTGTTTGAGAAGCCTTTCACCGTTTTGGAAAAAAATAAAAGAAATAGGGAGAAAGAAATACCGATAGCCTGAATCAGTCACTTTCGGATATTTTTAGCTACCTTATAAAAAAAATTCAAAAAAAATTGTCTTTTTTTACCCCATTTTAGATCGATTGCGTTATAGGGATGTTTTAAGGAAGGAGCTAAAATGGAAAAATTGGAACATACTGTCTTTCAGATCTCCGAATTGATCGGGAAAGAAAGGTTTGGAACGCTTTCGGAGGAAGAAAATGAAGTGTTGGAGGAGTGGCGCCGGCAATCTGCTGAACATGAGACCCTGTACCAAAAATTGCAGGATACCCGCTATTTATCGGAATCTGTTGCCCGGTTGTCCGGTATCGATACCCGGCAGCCTTTACTGCATATGCAGAGACAAATTGCCGGCTTTACCCGTCGCAGGCAAATCCTTCGTCTGCGGCAGATCGGTGGAGTGGCAGCTCTATTCCTTATTTTGTTGGGGAGCTTCTGGTTGGTTCACCGGCAGTCTTCGCTTCGGCAACCTCCGGTCGACCGGCCCATTCTGGCAGGAGGGCCTCGTGCTGTTTTACATTTGGGAAACGGCGAACTCATCCATTTGGATACCTTGCAACAAACGATTACACAAGGAGAGGTCAGGATTTCTAAGACCGACGACCGGAAATTATCCTATGATAGCCGGCAGGAAAAAAATGAGAAATCAGGAAAAGTGGTGTATAATGAAATAGAAATTCCCCGTGGCGGAGAATTCGATTTGGTTTTGGCAGATGGGACCCAGGTATGGTTGAATGCAGAAAGCCGTTTGCGTTATCCCGTTGAATTTTCGGGAAAAGAGAGAAAAGTCGTATTGGAAGGGGAAGCTTATTTTCAAGTAAAGAAAAATCCATCACTTCCTTTTCGCGTAGAAATCCGCAATCAGGTCATCGAAGTGTTGGGTACGGAATTTAACGTTTCGGGGTACAAAGACGAGGCATGTGTCTATACGACATTAGTAAATGGGAAAGTAAAAGTGGCAGCTACAGACAAGGGTATGACTTTGTTACCCGGTGAGCAGTGTGTATTGGATACCGGTGACGGCTCGATGATCAGGCAACAGGTCGATGTCGATAAAATAATCAGTTGGAAAAAGGGGAAATTTATTTTGGAAGAACAGACCCTGGAGCAAATTATGCAGAAGCTGGCCCGGTGGTACGATATCACAGTTTTCTATCAGAATCCGGCATTGAAAAACAAGGTTTTTAAAGGAAGTGTACCCCGGTATGCTGAATTACGGCAGGTATTGAATATTTTAGAAAAGACCGGTGAAGTGCAATTTCATATTCAGAATCGCACGGTCATTGTCAAGGAATAGATATAAAAAGGAGAATCCGGCAAGATTCCCCTTTTAGATGCAGACATCCGTTGGAGCAGATGTCTATGTTTAATTTTAATCTCTTACAAATCTATGAAAAAAAATCGAAATCTGGGTAGTTCCGGTTGGATTAGATTACCCCAAAAATTGTTGGTGATGAATTTGAAGATTCTGTTTTTGGTGTGTATTGTGAATACGGTGAGTGCCAATAGTTTTTCACAATTAAAAAAGTTGAACGTCGATTTTTCCGGTCAGGAAATAACGAGGGTATTGGATTTTCTGACTACTCAAACCGGTTATGAATTTGTGTATCGTAAAGGTGTTTTAAATACCGGTGAAAAGGTGACTTTGGAATTGAAAGAAGCAACGGCAGAGCAGGTTTTGGATGCTTTGCTCAAATCCAGGGGATACGATTATGAAATAGTCGACCAGGTGGTGGTCATCCGTAAAGGGGCGGCTGTGTATGCGCCTGAAATTCCTCGGCATGTTCGGGTGCTGCAAGGGACGGTGAAGGATAGCGGAGGAAGGCCCTTGCCCGGGGTTACGGTCAGGATAAAAGGAACGACCCTGGGGGTGGCGACGGACCAGAACGGTGGTTATCGTTTGGAACTTCCTGCAGATAAAGAGATTCGCATCCTTTTTTCATTCGTAGGCATGCAGGAGCAGGAAAGGGTTGTCCGGGATCAGAAAGTGTTGGATGTGATATTAAAAGAAGAGATTGCCGAAATGGAAGAAGTGATTGTAACCGGTTATTCTACCCGTAAAGTGAGTGAAATGACCGGGGCGGTACAGCAATTCCGGGGGAAGGATATCGTACAGTCGGCGACCGGCGGAAATCTGATGAATGCCTTGAAAGGCCATACAACCGGTTTACAGATTACGGGTAGTGACGGGACGCCGGGAAAGGACGGGGCTTTGTTGCTGAGAGGCCTGGGAACGTTTTACGGGAATGATGACGGTAGTGGCAGCAGTTCGACTCCTTTGATTGTGATCGATGGGGTGATTACGGATTATACCAGTATCAGTGGGGTCGTTTCGCCTTCGGATATCGCGGATATTACGGTATTGAAAGATGCAGCTTCTACGGCTATTTACGGTTCGAGGGCTGCGACGGGCGTGATCGTGGTGACGACCCGGAAAGGGATAAAGGATAAAATGACCGTTTCACTGGATGTGAAAATGGGAATCAGTACTCCTGTTTTCGGCGGGCTGAAGTATATGAATTCATCCGAATTGTTGGAATTCGGGGAAATGACATTACGGAATTGGTGGGATACCAACGAGAATTTGAGGGAGATGTATGCAGACCGGGAAACTTTTGTACAGGATACGCTGGGAGTGCTACGGAATAATTTCGATCTGACGAAGACAACCGATTGGCGCGATTTGGCTTACCGAACCGGATTAAGTAAAGATGTGGCCATGAGTATCCGTGGCGGAGGAGATAAAATGCAATATTATTTTTCCTACAATTATTACGATGAGAAGGGGACTCAGGTGGGCTACGACTTGACCCGTCATCTGTTTAAGGCAAGGATGGATTTCGATATCACCGAATTTCTGAGCTTCGGGGTAAACATGAACGGTACGTTTCAGAAAAGTGTGAGCCCTTATACCGGTTTGGTTACTATGGAGAGTATTCATCCCTGGATATCGCCTTATAATGAAGACGGGACTTTAAAATACAATATGGAGGCATGGAGTGACATGGTGATGAGTGCCGAAGCTTTGGTGAATCCTCTGCGGGACAATGCATACAATGACCTGACAGAATTACGGAATAATTTGTTCGGTTCCTTTTCAGGGATATTGAAGCCTTTTTCATGGCTGACTTTGAGTTCCACCAATACCTTTACTTTAATCAATACGAATGCCAATGAATATCTGGATAGCCGGACTTATAGCGGTAATCATAGCAGTAATAATGTGAGTAACGGTACGCTGAAAGTGGATGACGGACGAAGCTGGAGTTTTTTGACCTCCAATATATTGCGTTTGCAACATCGTTTCGGAGAGCATAGTCTGGGTGGTTTGCTGGGCCAGGAGTGGTATGAACGCCACAGCCGCACCTCCCATGTAGAAATGTATGACCAGCTGATTGCGGGGGAACGGAATGTCGGAGGATTTGCCAAACAAGGGAGAAAGAACGATGCCGGAGTGGTGCCGACGGGGACAGAGAGTGATGCGGGTAGTTTTTCGGTATTTTCGGAAATAAATTACAATTACAGTGGAAAATATATGGCTTCCGTATCCTTCCGTACCGACGGTTCGACTAATTTTGGAAAAGATAACCGTTACGGGACGTTTTATTCGGTGAGTGCCTCCTGGCTGGCTTCCCGCGAAAGGTTTATGAGGGAACAGCCTGTGTTTTCCAACCTGAAGTTCAGATTTAGTTACGGTACGTCAGGAAAGGAAGCCGGCATGGATTACCTGAATTATACTTTATATTCCACCGGTAATACGACATTCGATTATTACAGAAATCATCCCTGTTACCAGTCGGTCTACGGAGCACAGCTGAACCAGCAGGGAAATGATCAGCTGTCGTGGGAGACTGCTTATAATTTGAATCTCGGGGTAGATATGGGCTTCCTGAAAAACCGGATTACTTTATCGGCGGACTGGTATAAACGCAGGAACAGTGATTTGATTATGGGGGTTACCTTACCAGCGTATGCCGGGGTAGGCCAGCAATATCAGAATGTCGGGGAGATGGAAAACAGGGGACTTGAATTCGTTTTGAATACCCATACATTGAAAAGCAAGGACTTCAATTGGTTTACTACCTTCACTTTCAGTTATAACGACAATAAATTGACCAAACTCGATCAGGGAAAGTTGGCAAGAAACGGTTATAAGACCTTTTATGAAGGGGACAATATCGATGAGTTGAAAAAAGTAAGAATAACCGGTGTCGATCCGCAGACGGGGGCGGCACAATATGAACGGATAGACGAAGACGGAACGAGGACTATTGTAAATACGATGCAGGAGGCTACGAATGGAAACGGGGAACTGAGTTATGTGAATATAGGTTTGAGCCGTGCACCCTATTGGGGTGGTTTTACGAACACACTTACTTATAAGAATTGGGAACTGTATGTACATACTACTTATAATCTGAAATACAAGGTGTATAATGATGTTTTGGCCGAGTATACTTCCGGTACGGGGTGGATGAGAAATAACCTGCATAAATTACCTTCCGGATGGAAAATCTGGGAAAAAGCCGGAGATAAGGCCGATATCCCGATGATGAATGCAGATCCTGCTTATATGTTGGATTTAGGTACCGAGACTTCTTTCTGTTATTCGGATGCCAGTCATTTCCGGATTTCGAATATCCGGCTGTCTTATCGTTTCCCGCAGGCCTGGATGGAGATGTTGCATTTACAGTCGGCTGCATTGAGTTTCAGTTGTGACAATGTACACACCTTTACTTCCAGCCGGTTTATAGGCAATGATCCCGAGAATGTGGCGGGCTGGGCTGCTCCGAGACGTTTTATCTTTGGTTTGAATGTTACATTTTAAATAAGGGATTAGAGTTATGAAAGTCAAATATTTACTGATAGGAATTTTGTTTCTGTCCGCTTGTAACGGACGTTTGGACGAAATGCGCCCCCATAATATGGCAGAGGCGGATAACTACCTGAGTAGTTTCAATAATATAGTGAATGCCACATCGGGATTATACGGTCAGTTTCAGAGTGCTGCCGGAGGGTATACCGAAGTCTCTTTGTACCATGTGGCCTATCATGTTTTGGGTGAGTTCAGGGCCAATAATGTGATTTTCAACGATGCCTTTCTGTCTTGGTCTACGGATTACTTACGGGGACCGGATGCGCATTTCTTTCTGAATAGCGATCAGAAATCACAGTCCTATGCCTGGTCGGTGTGGGCGAAGAGCCATCAATTGATTTTAGGGGCTTCCCGTAACATCGTCGCTATCGATAAACTGTATGCGAATACTGTGAATCCGGATGAAAAATTGAATTTAGTCCGGTTGAAAGGAGAAAATGCTTTCTTACGGGGATTGCTGATTTTTAATGCAACCAATGTATTCGGTCGTCCTTTTTGGGATCAACCGGACAAGAATTTAGGGATCCCGCTGGATGTGGAAGCGACTGCCCAGGCTTTGGAGCGGAGTAGTGTCAGGGAATGTTTCGAGCAGGCGATTGCAGATTTTAAAACTGCTGCCGCTTGTCTGCCCGACGAGCGTTCCGATCGTACGTTTGCCAATAAGGCGGCTTCTTTCGGCATGTTGTCGAGAATCTACCTCTATATGGGAGGAATGCCTGAGAGTCCTGTCGAGGACTATAACCGTATGGCCGTCCGTTATGCCGATTCGACCTTCAGTATGAAAAATGATGTCGTAGAGGTGTTGCAAGGGGAGGAGTTAAAAGACTTGTACGATAATCCCAAAACCAATAAAGAGATTTTGTTCGCTTTTACTCCGGCTAATTTTCCCAGCAGAATCCACAATCTGGTGCATAATTATTATTCGTGGTACGGTTATGAATCTTCTGCAAGTACTTCCGGTTACAACTGTGTCATTTCGCGGGATTATGAGGAGATTATGGATCAGGAAAAAGATTTGCGCTGGACGTATTTTACAGAACCTTCCGGTCGCTTTAACGGTCGGTATAACACTAAAAAATATAATGGCGGAAAGTATGAGGCATTTTCCGGTTACTACAGCTTTGCCTGTCCGGTTGTGTTTATCCGGGCCGGGGAAGTGATTTTAAACCGGGCGGAAGCGTATATGAAGTTGGGGGAAAGCGGTAAGGCCCTGGCGGATTTGAACTACATTCGTCAGCGTGCAGGATTGTCGCCGTTGAGCGGAATATCGGGGATGGAACTATTCGATGAAATTTTTGATGAACGCCGGAGAGAACTGGCTTTTGAGGCTCAGACCTATTATGATTATGTACGGAATGGTAGAAAAATGGAAAGGAAAGAGGTTTCTGTGGCATATAGTTCCTACACGGCCCGGCAGTATAACGAAATCGATCCGCAGACTTCACGGAGAACGATGTGTCTGATCCCATCGGAAGAGATCAGTTTGAATAAGAAACTGGTACAGAATGAGTATTGAAAAAAGTCGGAAGCTAAAATTTATCATAATTTGAAAAAATGAAAAGAATAATAGGATATTGTATCGCTTTCTTGTTGTTGACGGCAGAGGTATGCGGTAAACAGGTAAAAAGTGATTTGAGTGTATTGTATGTAGGAGGTTCTCCCGAAATAGAAACCATGATTCATAACCCGGAACCTGCTGTTTTGGAAAAAAGTGTCCGCAAACGTACGGCTGCATTCGAAAAATTACTGAGACGGTATTTCAGAAATGTAGAGGTGGTTAGTGCCCGGGATTATCTCCCGGAAATGTCGGACCGTTATGATGTGACTATCATGGATGGTACCCCACGTGAATTGCAACCTGCTCAGGAAATAGTGAATGAAGAAGGGATGATTATCAGTAGGCGGAATCCTGCTTATTTGCCGGAGGATTTCGACCGTCCGATGGTATTTATCGCTGAAGCAGGCGATATCGTTGGGACACGGATCGGTGTAAAAACAGATTGGTATTGTTTGTGTCTGGATGCAGATGCGCATCATTTTAATAAAGAACATCCTATTTTTCACGGACCTTTTGAGGTGAATATTTCAGTGGAACTAAAACCGACTCCTTCGGAGGCATTCCGTTTTGTACGGACCGATGGGCAACCTTTGCCGGATTCGCTGGAAATGTGGCGGGTACAGACAAAAGGATATAAAACTGAAGAAGGTTTCCGCCCGGGAATGATCGCCAGACCCTGGGGATTTGCGGATTCGCCGGATGCCGAATATATCTCAGGGGGTGTCAGTGCTAAAGATATCGATGCTGTAGCGATGGGAAGGCATGGTAATTTCTTCTTTTGGGGATTTTCTGCCTCCCCGGAGAATATGACGGATGAAGCACAGACTGTTTTTGCCAATGCCGTGGCATATATTTCAAAATTCGCGGGCCAGACACCTATCGCCCGGAGATATAAAAGTGATATAGCCACCCGTGAATATGCCGTACAGCAGAAAGATTTTATTTCCTATAAAAGATGGCAGGAAAGAATGGTCGTGGAGAAACAGTATATAGAAAAAACGGAAGAAATCAAAAAAGTGGCTCTGGCGAAGCAGGCCAAAGGGGAGAAGCTGACAAGTGAAGAAAAAGCAGCTTTAAGGAGTACCGTAAAACTACAGAGTTATGCAGAATGGCTGAAATCCCGTGAACCTGTTTTGTTTGAAAAGTTCGGGGACAATGAACAGGCTTACAAGGATTATTTCGATGACAACCGGGATTATTTTTACGGTGGCGATAAAGTGATTTATTGGATGGTAGATGAAGATGTGAAAAGCTGGGGGATTCCCAATAATGATATCCGTTTGTTGGACAAGGCTATCGGTTGTTGGGAACGGGGAGAGGAAGTGGATAAGGCCAAACGGGTACTTACCCGTTATACGCTGTGTCGTTTCGCTACACCGCAGGAATGGCGCGATTGGTACGAAACCAATAAAGACCGGATATTTTTTACCGAATCCGGCGGTTGGTTTTTTATGGTAAATACGAGGGATTTGAGTGTGCCGGGAAATGATTATCGGATGAGGGGACAAAAGATTCCGGGTGAAGATTACCGGGGAGAGAAACGAAGAGTTCCGGAAACAGAAGCTGCCCTGACCAGTGATAAAAATCCGGTATATATGGAAATGAAAACCGAAGAGGCGGAAAACGGTAATAAGTGGGTCGTGGTAAAGATGAATATTCATCCGGGGTATCATACGTACGCCCGGGTGGCGTCTACAGATCCGTATATGCCGACTGCTTTGCAGTTTACTTTTCCGGAAGGATGGGGAGAAGCAGAAAAATTGCTGTGGCCTGTCAGTAAAAAGCTGAATGAGGCGGGAACCAGGTATTATGAAGGAGAAGTTGTTTTCCGTCAGGAAATCAAAGGAAAAGGCAAAGGAGAGGTTCACTGCACGGTGGAGTATCAATGTTGCAATGATTATATCTGCATGCCACCGGGAAAGGTGGAGCTAAATGTAAGGATCGAATAAACTAATTTAAAAGTAGAATTATTCTGTCGTTACTTATTCGTCTTCAGTGTTCGTGTTCGGGGACCCGGTTGCTTCTGTCGGTCGTCTGGCTTTTTCTATCACTGACCGGCGGAACTCCTCACTCCGCAAAAAACTTTACGTTACGTTTCCGTCAGACACCACCGGTCGGTCGTTCAGAAAAGGCAAGACGACACTCGCCAGAGCTCCAATGGTCCCCGAACACGAACACCTCCGACTCACGTTATCACAGCATGGAAAACGAACTGTGACCTGAAAGGTATAAACTTCTATCAAACAACTGTTTTTCTGAACCCTTACCTTCGGGATTAATTCAGTAATCGGTATTTTATAGGAATAATCCGGTCAGGTAACCCAGGTATCCGTACTCCGGTCAGGGTGACCTGCCCTTTCATTCAATAAAACTTTCCTTCTTTGCCCTGTAGTGCTGACGGAAGATGCAGGGTTTTATGGCGGAAGACCATTGGAGCAGGAACGAGGGTCCGGTTAGGTTTTCCGAACGGCCGACCGGTGGTGTCTGACGGAAACGTAACGTAAAGTTTTTTGCGTAATGAGGAGTTCCGCCGGTCAGTGAAGGAAAGCCTTACCGGACCGTTCCAGGCGAACCGGTCTGACAGCACAAAAACCGGAATTAAAATAGAAAGAAAAAATATACCTACCATAAAATTAAAGAAAGGGAGAATTGAAGGTTACTCTTCTTTTCTCCCTTTTTCAGATTATAGGACATTTTAATTATACACTCAGCTTTTAGAACTGTAACAGCATTGCTCCGCAGGAGTAGCCACCGCCGAAAACGGTAAGGCCGACCAGATCTCCGGGTTTCACTTTATGCAGGTTTTCGGAGAGGGAAATGGCACAACTCGGGCTGCCGGTGTTTCCGCGTTGTTCGATATTCATCAGAAAACGTTCCTCCGGGATATCGGTTTGCCTGGCTATCGTTTTGATAATGCGCTGGTTGGCCTGATGCGAAGAAATCCAATTCAAATCCTGGACAGTCTTACCATAACTTTGGGTTACCTTTTCTAAAGCTTCTACCATATAATGGCAAGCATTGATAAATACATCGCGTCCTTCAGGCATTCCGATGCCACCGTTCTGTGGGCGGAGATACACCGCTTCGGCTGCTTTGCCGATGTGTCCCAGACCTTGGGTATAGATATCGATAATTCGGGGATCATGCCCGCTATAATTCCCGGCAGAGACAAAAAACGCTACAGCACCGTCTCCCCATAGGTGGCCGCTTTGCGGATCGTTTTCGTTGGCATAAGCTGTGTTGTGTTCTGCTCCGATGATCAGGGCTTTGGTCGCTTTCCCCAGAGCAAAATAGCCTTGTGCAATTTCCATCGCATTGATAAAAGAAGAACAGGCTGAGGAAACACTCACACATTTGGCGTGCTCGATGTGATAACGGCGTTGCACCATATGGGCCGGGGTAGCAACGGTATCGTAGGGGGAATAGGTTGCTGCGATGATTAAATCGATTTCCTCCATGGGATAAGGCAAATCGGTAGTGGCAAGATCCACTGCTTTTATCCCCATCGTATTGGTGTTTTCATTTGCAGCTGCTTTACTGCGGTTTTTGATACCGGTCCGGGAATAAATCCATTCGTCGTCCAGACCGTTTACTTCCTTGAAGTAAGAATTAGGAACCACAGAGTCCGGTAAATAGTGGGAAATTTTGTTGATAAACAATTCCATAGATTTAGCATTATGTTTCTGTTAGCTGTGATTTTGACATCAAACCTTCGTGCTAACAAGAAGTATGCCATATCCTCAGCCTTTGTTTAATATTCCATTAAATAGTAAGTCGACATATTCACGCAGCGACTGATAATTCCTTTTCCGGTGCCCGATAATAATAAAGGGTTGCTCCAGACTTTTGAACATAATCAGCAGCGTTTTTGCGAATGAGGAAGGATTATTGATATTGAAGAGGCCTTGCTCTTTACCGTTCTGCAAGATACGGGTTAGCAATTGCCGTTCTTTCATATCGATACCCTTACGCAACTGTTCAACTCGCAAATTGTTGAAAATAAAATCATAACGGATGTATTTGTTCTGACGGACCAGATTGTCGATCACATTGAACCGCGCTAAAATATATAATTTTAATTTGCGGTCGGGAGGAAGTGCAGAGTCTGCGGCCTTCTGCAATTTCTCATTAATGTCTTTGACATGATCCTCGACTACATAGTGATAAATCTCTTCTTTACTCTTAAAATGCATATATAAAGTCCGCCGACTCATGTTTGCTGCCTGAGCAATATCATTCATCGTTGCTTTATAAACGCTCATTTCTGAGAAAAGAGACTTGGCAACATGTATGATTTTATTCTTTGTCTTACTTAATTTTGTTCTCATAAATCTTGCGGTTGTGACTTTAAATTGCACAAAACACAAAATTTTGTGCAATTATAGCTATTTTCTATGACATTTATGGGCAAAGATAGTTTTTTTAACGGAAGAAAATGAGGTTTTGAGGATTGTTAAGTGTTCCAACGATTGCATAACCCCGGTATTTTATGTTTTATCCCTCTCCGATTCGTGTAAAAGGATGACAAATGTCATGTTTTATTGTTGAAGCGGGTGGTATCTTTGCGCGCGAATTGGGAGAGGTGGTGGAGGTGGCGATCGTTTTTTACAGCGTGTAATTTAATTGTCTGATTATGAATGTTACAAAAGTTTCCTTCTACAAGGAAAAAATTTTTTCGGCCCGGTGGTTTCAAACTTGGGGAACTCTTTTATTGGGATCTATGGTGATAGCGACCGGTTACACTTTTTTCATGACTCCCTACCAGATCGTTCCGGGAGGAATTTATGGTATTTCTACCATTTTGAACTGGAAACTGGGATTCCCGATCGGTATGGCGGCATTGTGTTTTAACCTGCCGTTGAGTTTGATCGGTTTTAAAATATTAGGCCGTGATTTCGGTTTGAGGACTTTTATCTGCTTTTGGTTGGTAGCTTTGTTTGCCGACGGTTTTCCGTGGGCTCTGGAACATTGGTGTGGCTATACGGCAGAATTTGCACATGATCCCCTGCAATTGGTCAAAGGAGGTATCGACAATCCCGATGCAACGAAGGAAGGGGTATTGTTGGCCAGTATCTTCGGAGGTGTGGTTATCGGAGTCGGAGCCGGATTGATTTTCAAGACCCGTTCTTCGAGTGCCGGTACGGATGTTTTGGCTGCCGTATTACATAAATTAACCCGCAGGCCTTTGGGGATGATGCAGATGACTGTCGACCTGATTATCGTGGTATTGGGTTTTGTGGCTTTCCCGGATTGGAAAACTCCGTTTTATTCCCTGATCACTATTTTTATTATGGGGAAAGTAATCGATATTGTCATCGGTGGGTATTCCAGCGATAAAACTTTTTTCATCATATCCGAAAAAACAGAAGAATTACGTCGGTTTATACTTTCGGAATTACACCGGGGCGGCTCTATCGTACCGGTCAACGGGATGTGGAACCGTTCGGAGAAAGAAATGATTATGACGGTCGTCAACCGTAAAGAGGTGACTACTTTGCAACGGGCCATCCAGCATATCGATCCTCATGCTTTTACCATGATCCTGAATGCTCAGGAGATTATGGGGCAAGGATTTAAACGGATGGATTGGGACGATAACAAGTAAATACCTGAGTTGCACGGTCGAAAATGCCCTGGAGCCAGGCGATAGTCATGCCGTAGTTGCTGACCGGAATCCGGGCATCGATGGCCGGTTGCAGACGGTGGCGCAATTGGGTGGCTGTGATCATACAGCCTCCGCATTGAATGATCAGGGCATAATCCGTTATCGGACGTTCGATCCGGTCTAAGCCGGCGATATGGTCGAATTCCAGCTGCTTTCCGGTATACTTACGAAGAAGGGCGGGGATTTTGACCCGGCCGATATCTTCACAGGAAACATGATGGGAACAGGATTCGAGCAGAAGAATCCGGTCGCCGTCTTTCAGTTCTGGGATGCGGGAGGTCCCGGCCAGATATCGGTCGAAATTGCCTTTATGGTGTGCCAGAATAATGCTGAAACTGGTGAAAGGAATATCCTGGGGAATCCAGGGGGCTATTTTGCCGAATACCTGACTATCTGTGATTACCAGGTCCGGTCGTAACGAATTCCGCTGAAAATAAGTCGTGATTTCTTCGGGTTGGACGACAATACCGATACCATGCCGGTCCAATATCTCTCTTAACATTTGTACCTGAGGCAAGATCATCCGGCCTGTCGGAGCTTCCGAATCGATGGGGGTGACCAGCATAACCACTTGGCCGGGACAAACCAGATCCCCTAACAGAGAGGAAGAATTTTGCCGGTTTACCAAAGTGCCGATTTTTTGAATCAGCATTTCTCTTTTAGCCTGGCAAGTGGAGAAACCGATAACCGGGGTACCGTATTTTTGCAAGAGTTTTTCCCGAAGTTGCTCCTGTAAAGGTTCCAGGTCCGATTTATTGTGTACGATCAAAAAAGGAAGTTTTAACTTTTGAAATTCTTCGGTCAGTATTTCTTCGAAATGACCGAATCGGTTGCCGGTGATCACCAGTAAGGCTGCATCGGCTTGCCGGATAGTTTCGAACGTTTTTTTTACCCTTAATTCCCCGAGTTCACCTTCGTCATCCGTTCCGGCGGTGTCGATTAAAACGACCGATGCAACCCCCGGGATTTCATAACTTTTCTTTACCGGGTCTGTTGTCGTGCCGGCAATGGGGGAGACAACGGCTTTGTCCTGTTGTAAAATCGTGTTGACGATAGAACTTTTTCCGGTATTTCTCCGGCCGGTGATGACGAGATGAAATTTATCCATGAGTCGGGGTTATTTATACATGCTGACTTCTTCTGCTGTGATTGTCGGGCTTCCGAGAATAATCAAACGTTCGACGACGTTGCGGAGTTCACGGATATTTCCGGTCCATTCGTAACTTTTCAGCGCTTGTAAAGCTTCCGGTGTAATATTTTTTTGTGCTATCCCCATTTCGTTGCAAATGGTTTCCAGAAAATAGGTCACTAACTCGTCGATATCTTCCGGACGGTCTTTCAAAGCGGGAACTTCGATAATTATAACACTCAGACGGTGGTATAAATCTTCCCGAAACCGTCCTTTGGCAATCTCTTCTTTCAGATTTTTATTGGTTGCTGCGATGACCCGCACATCTATCTGAATATCCGTGTCGCTTCCGATCCGGCTGATTTTATTTTCCTGTAAGGCCCGGAGTACTTTAGCCTGTGCTTCCAGGCTCATATCCCCGATTTCGTCGAGGAATAAAGTCCCTCCCGAGGCTAGTTCGAATTTCCCTTTCTTCTGTTTGATCGCCGAAGTGAACGATCCTTTTTCGTGTCCGAACAGTTCGCTTTCGATCAGCTCCGAAGGAATAGCTGCACAGTTGACTTCTATAAAAGCTCTGTCGTTACGGTGACTTTTTTCGTGCAACTGATGGGCTACCAATTCTTTACCACAACCGTTCGGTCCAGTGATGAGTACCCGGGCATCGGAAACCGCCACTTTATCGATCATGATACGGATATGATTCAATGCATCCGAATGGCCGATCATCTCGTATTTCTTACTGACTTTGGTTTTTAGCTTTTGGGTCTCCTCGATAAGCTGGTTTTTGTCCGTTGCGTTTTTGATCGTAATCAGAATCCGGTTCAGGTCCAGCGGTTTCTCGATGAAATCGTAAGCTCCTTTTTTGATGGCTTCGATAGCTGTATCTATGGTGCCGTGTCCCGATATCATGATGACCGGCACATCGGAAGTAAATTCTTTGATTCGTTCCAGTACCTCGATTCCTTCCATTTTAGGCATTTTGATATCACAGAACACCACCTCCGGTTTTTCAGTTTTCACCGACACCAATCCCTCCATGCCGTTTTCAGCTAATACGACTTCGTGTCCTTCGAAAGAGAGAATGTCTTTCATCGAATTACGGATGCTACGTTCGTCGTCGATTACAAGTATTTTTGCCATGGTCATTTTTTTTACACGGATAGCAAAATTAGGAATAATTTCGAAATCCTCAAATTTCCGAATCTTCAAATGTTTTCATAGCTTTGTAGCTAGGATGATTGTCAAATTATTTGGAATACGCTTATGAGATATATTTTATCTGTTCTGATTGTTTTTTGTTTGATTTGTCCCGATACGCTGGGACAGCGTAAAAAAGTAGGAGTCGTGCTGAGTGGTGGGGGGGCGAAAGGAGTTGCTCATATCGGTGTGCTGAAAGTGCTCGAGGAAGCGGGGATTCCGATCGATTATATTTCCGGGACGAGTATGGGGGCTATTGTCGGAGGGTTGTATGCTGTCGGATATAATGCCAAGGCGCTGGATAGTTTGGTCAGGATGCAGAACTGGCCTTTCTTGCTGAGCGATAAGGTATATCGTTTCAACCAGCCTTTTACCGAGAAAGAATCCAATGAGAAATACCTCATTTCCCTTTCTTTTTCCCAGGAAAAAGGTCTTTCGGTACCGGCAGGTTTCGTGAGCGGACAGAATATTTATAACCTGTTTTCCGAATTGACCATCGGTTTTCACGATTCGATTCCGTTCCGGGATTTACCGATTCCGTTCGCTTGTGTGTCGGCCAATATGATCGATGGGAAAGAAGTGGTGATGGACAAGGGGATACTGCCTTTGGCGATGCGGGCGAGTATGGCTATCCCGGGAGTCTTCGCTCCCGTAACTATCGATAGTATGGTATTGGTAGACGGAGGTATCTCGAATAATTTTCCCGTGGATGTGGCTAAAAATATGGGAGCCGAAATTACCATCGGGGTGGATCTCAGCACAGGGTTGAAAGATGAGAAAGGACTGGATAATATCATGGGGATCGTCGATCAGCTGACGGCTTTTATGGGCATGAAGAGTTATGAGAATAATAAAGCGATGGTGGATTTGTATATGAATCCGGATCTGAAAGGATTTACTGCGGCCAGTTTTACTGCGGAGGCTATCGATACGATGATTCAAAGAGGAGAACGGGTAGCCCGGGCCAATTGGGATAAAATTATGGCTTTGAAGAAACAGATCGGTCTTGAACCGGACGAAGATGCTGCTCCCCATCTCGAAAACAGGTTTTTGGAAACAGACACTCTTATTATAGGAAAAATTTCTATCGAAGGAGTGAAGGAAAAAGATGAAAAATGGATACAACGGCAAATCGGGATCAAAGAATTTTCTGTCATCACCATGGATGATTTACACAAAGCGATTTCTTTTTTATACGGTACCGGGGCTTTTGCCAATGTAAACTATGCCCTCAACGGGGATCAGATTTATGACCTGACGCTACGGCTGAAAGAAAAACCGGCCAGTTCACTGAATCTGGGATTCCGTTTCGACTCGGAAGAAATGGCTTCGATCCTGTTGAATACAACCCTTAGCCATAGGGCGTTGAGGGGGTCCAGACTGTCGATTACCGGACGTTTGAATAAAAACCCTTACGTATTGGTGGATTATTCTTTCGGCAGTAATATGCTGAGAAAATTGGGCGTATCCTATATGTTCAAATACAACGATATCAATCTGTACGATAAAAAAGACAAAGTCGATAATATTACTTTCTCTTATCATCGCGGAGACCTGAATTTATCGGATATTTATTTCCGGAATTTCAAATTTCAATTGGGGTTACGGTATGAATATTTCAATTATAAATCCGTCCTGTACAATACCGATTATATAGCGGAAAATCTGAAGTCACAAGGATTTGCCAGCTACTATGCTTTAGCTCATTTCGATACTTACGATAAGAAATATTTTCCGGACAAGGGGATGAGTTTCCGGGCTGATTATTCACTTTACACCGATAATATGGTCAATTATGACGGGCATGCTCCTTTTTCGGCCTTATCGGCCGATTTCGAACCGACCGTCCGGCTGACCCGTAGGGTATATCTTTTGCCGGCTTTGTACGGAAGGGTATTGATCGGACGCGATATAGCCATTCCTTATCTGAATTATGTCGGTGGAGAAGTAGCCGGAAGGTATATGAATCAGCAATTGCCTTTTTACGGTATCCATAATCTGCAGGTGTTCGATAATTCGGTGGTCGTGGGGCGTTTACAGTTGAGATATCGCTTGGGAATGAGGCATTACATCACTTTAACCGGGAATTATGCCAAACAGTCGGAAAGCTTTTTCGATATTCTGAAAGGAGACGATGTTTGGGGTGGAGGTGCCGGTTATGCTTATAATTCCATTATCGGACCGATCAGTGTCACCTTCGATATGTCCAATTGGGACCAGAAATTAGGGGTGTATTTCAATCTCGGCTATTATTTTTAAATTGGAGTAATTGTAATAAAAACGGAAATAAATGGGAAAATATTGGATTTGCATCTGTTTGGCCTGGGGGTTAGGGATCGGAGGTTGTACACCGGTACAGCAATATCGGTATACCGAAGGAAAGATTTACGGTACATTTTATCATATATCTTATGCTTCTGACGAGGATTTGAAAGAGGAAATCCTCCGGCAAATGGAGTCGGTAAACGCTTCTCTTTCCATGTTTAATCCCGAATCGGTTATTGCCCGTCTGAACCGCAACGAGACGGATAGTACAGATGCTCTGTTTCAGAAAATGTATGCGATGGCTTTGCAAGTAAACCGGAAAACCGAAGGAGCTTTCGATATTACGGTCGGACCTTTGGTCAATGCCTGGGGATTCGGTTTTAAACAAAATTCTTTCCCGGATTCTGCCCGTATAGATACATTACGGCAATTTGTAGGTATGGATTTACTGACTTTGACGGAGGGGAAATTGCAGAAAAAATACCCGGAAATTACGCTGGATGCCAGTTCTATTGCTAAAGGACTTGGAGTAGATTTGGTGGCCGAATACTTCGAGCGTAAAGGCTTGAACGATTATATGGTAGAGATCGGAGGAGAGGTCAGGGCCAAAGGACAAAGCAGTAAAAAACGGCCCTGGCGGATAGGAATCGACCGTCCCGAGGAAGATGTGACCGCTCGGAACCGCCGGTTACAAATGATTGCCGGACTGAGTCAGGGGGCTTTGGCTACTTCGGGCAACTACCGGAATTTTTATGTGCACGACGGTAAAAAGTATGCCCATACGATAAATCCCAAGACAGGTTATCCTGTTCAGACCGAAGTGCTCAGTGCATCGGTTTATGCTCCTACCTGTATGGAAGCCGATGCTTATGCCACTGCTTTTATGGTATTGGGATTGCAAAAAGCCCGGCAGATTGTTTTGGCCGATCCTGAACTGGAAGGCGCTTTTATTTATCTGGAAGAGGGAAAAATGAAAAACTGGATTTCACCTGGCTTCGAAAAATTGATTGTAGAAAAATAGAGAGGAGTGAAGGAAAATGATGAAGAGAATCGTATTTACACTCATCATTTGTTTTTGGGTTGGAAGGGTACTGGCTATAGACCATAGGATTCCGGCAGTACAAGATTCTGTGCGCCTGGATACCGTTAAGAAAAGTTTACAGGCACAGTCTTTACAACATCTTTTGGAGCGGGATTCCTTGCCACTGATGACCTTACCGGTTTCTGAGGCACAGATGAAGATGTCTCCGGTCTATTTACCGGATAGTCTGATCCGGGATACCCTGCGGTATGAATATACCAAGATTAAAGACTTTGCCTATAAGGCGAAATGGACGAAAGAACTTTATAAAATGGTCTTCGTCAATCCCCGCCGCGGCTATCTGAATGTTATGCGTACCCAGAACAGTGAGGAAAGGTTTAAAGCTTATTCCGGGAAAGTGATTCATGATATTTCTATTGTTGTTCTGCCTCCTTATGGGACTAGTGTTTACGATACCACTTATTTCGAGGAAGATATGGGATGGCTGAAAACTTTAGCCAACAAAACCCATATGAAAACGGCCGAAAAAGTGATCCGCAGGCAGTTGACGATAAAACCCGGCATGTTATTGGTACCTTTTGAGTTGGTGCAAAATGAAATTTTGTTGAGAAGATTGGATTATATCGATGATGCGAATATGATCGTTACGGAAGATCCGGACAACCCTGCCCAGGTGAATGTTACCCTCATTTGTAAAGATCAGCTTTCGTGGGGAGCGACGGTCGAATCGAATTTCTTGAATTCTTTCGATATCGGACTCGAAAATAAAAACTTTATGAAATTGGGACATGTCCTGAATTATGAGTTCAGTTACCGGGGAACCAAAGACAAAAAATGGGGAAATGAGTTGGAATATAAGGTAAACAGTCTTTGGGGGACTCATATCAACATCCGGGGATATTACCGCAATGATTACCGTGAAAAAGAAGTTTTCGTAGATGTCGAAAGGCAATTCCTGACCAACCGGATGAAATGGGCCGGAGGGATGGGAGTAGGACGTGTTTTTTATTCGGATGATTTACCGGACCGGAATGTAAACCGGTTGGAAGAGTTGTTCAATTATCATTATCAGGACGTATGGTTAGGTAAATCTTTTTTGTTGCCTTACCGGTATAGCTATAACCAGAATATGTTTCTGACGGGTCGTTTTTTCACGACCCTTTTCAACAATCGTCCTTTGGTTACAGACGATACCAACCATTTGTATTATAACCGGAGGGATTATTTTGCCGCTTTTACTTACATCAAAATGAAGTATTATAAGGCCAATCTGATCTATGATTTCGGGCGTACGGAAGATATTCCTACGGGATTGATGCTTAGTCTGACCACGGGGTATGAAAAGAGTGAATTCGATAATTATGGCTATATCGCCGGAGAGTGTCACTATTCCCATTTTAATAAATACGACGAGCGTTATTACGCCCTGGAAGCAGCCTTGGGGTCTTATGTCAACGAAGACGGTTTCACCCGGGGAACGCTGAAATTGGGAGCCAGTCATATCAGTAATTTGTGTAGCTGGGGCAGTTTTAAATTCCGTTTCTATAACGACGTACATTATGTGAAAGGAATCCGGCGTTATCCGGGCGATTTTTTGTATATGGAAGATCGGAATATTCGCGGATTTTCATCCGATACACTAAGAGGAAATCAAAAACTGTCGTCTTCTTTGGCGACTACTTTTTTCTTGCCCTATATTAAAAAAGGATTCCGGGTTTCCATTTCTTCTTTCTGTGATTTCGGTGTGATTGCCGCCGACAATAAAAAATTGGTACACAGCAAAACATATTGGGGATTCGGGGTAGGAGTCAACCTGAGAAACGATAATGTCGTCATTAAAAATATTTCTTTTCGTTTTGCCGTTTATCCTACTATTCCTGAGGATGGCAGGAGTTTTCAAGCGATACTTTCCAGTGGGAACAGAGGCAGTTTTTATGATTATCACGTAACAAAACCACAGGTGATTCAGTATGAATAGGAAATACGGATAGATCATGACAAGTTTTGCGTCATCTGATATTTGGTTAGCTTTTATTATGACTCTGGTTGCAGCGATTTCTACTTTTATGGGAGCGATGACGTCGTTATATTTCAGAAAAGTCAACCAGGTTACCCTCTCGGTCATTTTGGGATTTGCAGCCGGAATAATGATTTATACCGCTTTTATGAAGCTGATGCCCGATTCGATCAGCATCCTATCCTCCCAATTGTCTTATGCTCAGACGAAAATCACCAGTACGGTCTGGTTTTTTGTCGGTATCGTTTTGTTGTATCCTTTAGGATATCTGGTGAAGTTGTGGAAGAAAAAAGAGGTGGAACGCTACGACGCTTCACTTCAATATTACCGGCGGGTAGCGATATTGGTGCTTCTGACGATTACCGCCCATAGTTTCGTCGAAGGGCTGGCGACTTTTCTGTCGTTTTTGGCTACTCCTTTGGTGGCTATTCCTCTGGTTCTTTCTATTATTGTCCACAACTTTCCCGAAGGGATGACGATCGGAGCCCTGTTTAATAAAATCAGTGATTCGATGAATCGCCGCCGGGCTATATTCTACAGTGTGATCGCTTCCTTATTCGAACCGATCGGAGCCCTGATGGCTTATATTTTTATTCTGAAATATTCTAATCCGGTTTTAACCGGAATACTGAAAGCTTTTCTTTCCGGACTATTGGTAGCCACTGCACTGAATGAACTGATTCCCAATTCCCAACTGAAAGGGAACCGGAAGGTGTCGGTACAGAGTATTATTTTAGGCATGTTTATTATGGGTGTCGTCTTGGTCAGTGCTTCGATTTTTTAAAATTTTACAACAATTGTAATTATTTTCAGAATTTTTTAACGTTTCTCCGGTCTGAGGTTTGGAGGATGTGCCTCTGCGGTTTATCTTTGCTGAAAATATAAAGATAGGGTATTTTGTTGATTCATAAATAATTAATTGGTTGTAAATGAAAAAAGTCTTCTTGTTTTCTTTATTTTTGGTTTTAGGGTTAGTTCTTTCACAGTGTTTACCGGTTTGGTTGGGGGAGGCATTCCTGACAGCTGAAAAGGTAGCGAAGACTTTGATGTTCGTTTGTCTGGCATTTATTATGATTAATGTCGGGCGGGAATTCGAATTGGATAAAACGAAATGGAGATCTTATGCTGCCGATTATTTTATAGCTATGGCTACTGCTGCCGTGCCCTGGATTATGGTCGCTTTTTATTATATGTTCTTATTGCCTGCCGATTTATTCGGGAATTGGGATGCCTGGAAAGAGAATTTATTATTGAGCCGGTTTGCGGCCCCTACTTCTGCCGGTATATTGTTTACCATGCTGGCTGCTGCCGGGTTACGGCGCGAGTGGATCTATAAGAAGACCCAGGTGCTGGCGATCTTCGACGATCTCGATACGATCTTACTGATGATTCCCTTGCAAATATTTATGATCGGTTTTAAGTGGCAATTATTTGCCGTGGTGATTGTGATCACTTTTTTATTAGTGATCGGTTGGAAAAAACTGGGAACGATCCGGTTGTCCCAAACCTGGAAATCTATTTTATTTTATGCTGTATGTATCGTAGCTGTAACGGAAAGTATTTATCTTTTGACCAAGTGGATGATGGGAGCTGACGGAGCGATTCATATCGAAGTATTGTTGCCTGCCTTTGTCTTGGGAATGGTGATGAAGACTGTCCATCAACACGGGAACCGGGACGAAAAGATAACCGGAATGATTTCTTATCTGTTTATGTTTCTGGTGGGGTTGAGTACACCTCAGTTTATCGGTATCGATCATGGACACCGGATTACAGAAGCTGTGGGGATTATTGCTGCACAGCCTATGCCTTCCTGGGAGGTATTGATTGTGCATGTGATCGTTGTTACTTTACTTTCGAATTTGGGAAAGATGTTTCCGTTGTTTTTCTATCGGGATCGGCAATTGGAAGAGAGACTCGCCCTTTCTGTCGGTATGTTCACCCGGGGGGAAGTTGGGGCCGGAATTATTGTCATCGCTATGGGCTATAATCTGGGCGGTCCCGCTCTGATTATTTCTGTATTGAGTTTGGTACTCAACCTGCTTTTGACCGGTGGTTTTGTGGTCATTGTGAAACGTTTGGCACAACAGGCTTATGGACTGAAAGAATAGACGGAATAAAGATACCTTTTCTTGGGGACAATGGAGAAAAGAAGAATAAACTTTCATTCTCCGTTTCTCCAAATTTATGGTAGGTTTGAATAAGTTCATAAAGTCTATGGACCTGCGGGTGTGGCCGGACGGAACCGGAGTTTGTATTATTTCGCCTCTTTCTTCTTAAATAACCGTCGGAAAAATCCTTTCTTTTCTTTGGTTTTTTCTTCGGTAGTTCCGGGATGTTTCACTTTTTCCAGTTTACGGTTCGAGATCTTTTCGAGCAGGTTCAAATGTTCTTTGAAGGTCGGTATTTCCGTTTCTTTTTGCTGAGGTGGTAAGGCAAAAGGGAAGGAGAGTCTGTTCCAAACCTGATAATTCGGGCTCTCCAGGCAATCTTTCATAAACCGGCCGAAAATAGGCATAGCCATATTGGCGCCTTGTCCTAAACGGATGGTGTTGAAATGGATGTTTACATCGTTGGCTCCGACTCTGATTCCGACGACTATCTGGGGATTATATCCGATAAACCAGCCGTCTACCTGATTTTGGGTCGTACCGGTTTTCCCGGCCATTTCATTATGCAGACCGTATACCGAACGCAATCTTTGCCCTGTTCCTTCGTCGATGACTGCCGAAAGCATATTGCTCATTAAATGGGCTTCGTTTTCAGGCAGTACTTGCCGGGGAATTTCGGGCTGAGCTTTGAATATCAGATTACCCTGGCGGTCCTTGATTTCTTCCAGGTAATAAATCGGACGGAGGTTTCCGTTATTGGCAAAAGTCATAAAAGGACGAACCATTTCCTGCAAGGGGATATCGGCTACTCCCAAGGCTAAAGAAGGATAGGGAGGAAGCTCGGAGGTGATACCCAAACGGCGGGCATGATCGATAACGGTGTCTATGCCCGTCTGAAGCAATACTTCGACAGCGATGGTATTGATCGATTTACTAAGGGCTCCTTTCAAGGTGTAATATCCCTCGTAATTGTTGTCCGAATTGCGTGGGGACCAGTCGTCATATTCCGGATAGGTTTTCTGTTCATTTTTGTAATAAGCGTCCAGACGGGTCCCCTGATGTATAGCTGCACTGTATACGACCGGTTTAAAGACCGATCCTACCTGGCGCGGGGCTTCAACCTGGTCGTATTGGAAATATTTATAGTTCAGATCACCGACCCAGGCTTTTACTTTCCCGGATTGTGGTTCCACAGCAATCATTGCCGGATGCAAAATCTTCAGATAATGCTTGATCGAATCGATCGAAGAATAATCTACCCGCATTTCTCCCTCTTCCGGGCTGTATACCAGCATCGCTTTTTTTTCATTCAGAATTTTCAGTATGTCTTTTTCAGCCAATCCCTGATGTTTCAATCGTTGATAGACCGTACTGTTCTGAATAGCATTTTTCAGTATCGCGGGATTTTTGTCCCAGGGTTCTTGTTTACCCAGGTGGATGTAATAGGATTGCTGTAATTTTTTCATGTGCTCTTGAACGGCATTTTCTGCATATTGCTGCATCTCTGCGTCCAGAGTTGTTTTCAGGATAAGACCGTCCTTATATAGGTTGTAGTTCGTACCGTATTTTTCGTTGTATTCTTTGAGGATCCGGTCGGCATCCCGGCGTATTTTTTCGCGTAAATAAGGAGCCAGACCGGAAAAATGGTTGACCGGAATGTAATGCAGCTGTAGTTCTTCCTGCTTTATTTTTTCACCGGTCTCTTCATCCAGATAATCGTATTTCATCATTTGGTCGATTACCGTGTTGCGACGGTTGAGCGCCCTTTCCGGATGCAGACGCGGATTGTAACGCGAAGGTCCTTTGAGCATACCGATCAACGTGGCTGCCTGAGGGATAGTCAGATCGGAAGCAGAGGTTGAAAAATATTTTTGAGCGGCACTCTCGATACCGAATGTATTTTCCCCGAAAGATACCGTGTTCAGGTAAAGGGTGAGGATATCGTCTTTGCTGTAAATGTTTTCCAAACGATGGGCTGTAAACATTTCTTTGAGTTTCACAACCGGTATAAAGGTCACCTGCTGTTCGTCCCGGGGATACAGATTTTTAGCCAATTGCTGACTGAGCGTACTTCCGCCGCCTGAACTACGGTGTCCCAGCAGAACAGTTTTGAAAAATACCCTCAGCATACTGATTTTGTCTACGCCTTCATGTTCGTAAAAACGGACATCTTCGGTCGCGATCAGGGCTTTGACGGCATAAGGGGAAATATGATTGAAATTGACATTGGTACGGTTTTCGACATAATATTTACCGATCAGCAAGTTGTCTTCGCTATACAATTCCGAAGCTTCGTCATTACGGATATCCCGCAATTCGGCATAATCCGGTAGCTTACCCCAAAGACCGGCATATACCGAGTAGACAAATAGAGTGATACCGATTGCGAGAAACAGGATAAATAGCACCCCGTATTTCAATAGCTTGAACTTGTGGTGGTGCCGGTGAGAAGAAACCGCTTTTTTATGTTTTTTCTGATATTGTTTTTGGGCCATATGCTGAAAAGCTAAGCATATAATTCGACTTAGCCGGACAAAAATACAAAATAATTTCTTTTATCGGTCGGACTTCGGCTAGTACCGACATGCCCGCTGGCAGTTTGAAGGGTACGAGGATGAAGTGAAACCTGAAATGCTGGGGGAAAGTGAAGAAAATATTTAAAAGAAAAGTCCGGATGTAAAGTCCGGACTTTATACCTAAGGAAACAGAAGGGTTATTTGATGATTTCAACCATGGCACAACGATTCCATTTGTTGTTGTTTTTGTAGTAAGGTTTTTCTTTACCTACATATTCGATAACCATCCGGTTAGAATTGATGCCGTAATCTTTTTTCAACATATTGGCGACAGCCTCGGCTCTTTCTTGTGAAATCCGGAGATTTACATTGATCGGACCGAATTTATCGGCATAACCTACGATGCGGATTTTGACATCCGGGTTGTTTTTCATGAAAGTTCCGATATTGTAGATCAACGGGTCATAAATATCCTGAACCACGGCGCTATTGAATTTGAACGGGATGGTAGAGGGGATAGATTCTACGATTTCTACATTTTTCGTTTCAACCGGTCTAACCACTTCTTTCTCGATAACTTTGATCTCTGGCGGACGGTTCTGTAACTGAGTCACTTGATTAGCTAATACCAGGTTGGCGGCAGCCATTTCGTCGATGACAGCTTGTTTCGGTGCGGTACGGAAACCTCTGCCTTTGAAATAATAGGTAACCCCTGCAGTAAGTCCACCCAGCCCATCGTTCGGGAAACCACCGGTTTCTACCATCTTATCGTTGAAGATCATGCCCTGGAATTCGATGTTGGCATCGAATCTTTCAGAAATCTTGTATTTGGCTTGAATACCGCCATGGATGGTGAAAGATTGCTGATGTTTCCGGGTCATACCTCCGACACCGAAGAAAGGAACGATATCGAATTTACGGTCGGGGTTGTATTTCGCGAAGAAATTTATCAATCCCATCATAAAGTCGATGTTCATGTGCATATAATGCATGTGTAACATACTTCCGGCATTATCGGTGAAACCGTGTAATGCTCCGCCACCGCCTTGTAACCGTAATCCCCACCAGGGGTTGAACATTTTACCTACAGCCAACTCAGGCATAAAAGTAATCGTGTTTTTAAATTTTGCCTGTGAGGAATGTTCGGCAAAGAAAGCATTCGCTCCAAAATTTGCAGAAACAAACCAGTTATGCCAGAATGGGTTGGCTTCAAATGAGGTTTTGTATCCCGGAAGACGTTGTTCTATAATGACTTCCTCGACTTGCGCCTGGGCCTTTGTTATTCCACATAGACCAGCAACCAAAACAATTAACATTAATCCTTTTTTCATAACATTTTTATAATTAAGTAACTTATAATATTGACATTACATTTCGTTTGTTGTTATTATCTTTTGATTTAAAATAATAGAGGTGTCAATGAACTTGTATTTTAATGTCAAAACTTACCGGAATAACGTAGTTTGGGGGGAGGACGTTTCAAAATAGGGTCAATAAAATGTGAGTTTTTATGATTTTTAACCTTTTACTTTTAAGCTTTACATATTTTTTTTATCTTTGAACTCCGATCGTATTTCTTCCGGGGAGTATGGTCGGAGGAGGATGATTGCTTATTTTTAATCAGATACATATAAAACAAAAGTGGACCCGTCCACAGACAAAAATTGACGAACATGTTAAACATTGCATTATTTGGTCCTCCGGGAGCAGGAAAAGGTACTCAGGCAAAAAAGATTGTAGAGAAATATAATCTGGCCCATCTTTCGACAGGAGATATGATCCGCAAGGAAATTGCGGAAGGAACCGAGTTAGGTAAAATAGCGGAAGAGATTATCGCAAGGGGCGAATTGTTGTCTGATGAATTTGTGGTGAGACTGATCGAAAATAGTATGGTTCAGCATCGGGGAGTGAACGGATTCCTGTTCGATGGTTTTCCCCGTACTGTGGCTCAGGCTGAGATTCTCGACCGGATGTTGGAAAAGGAAGGTACTCCTTTGAAAGGATTGATCTGTATCCATGTCCCTTTCGAAGAATTAAAACGCCGGATGCTCGAACGGGCTAAAATCGAAGGACGGGCTGACGATAACGAAGAGGCGATTGCTAAACGGTTCCGGGAATATAATGATAAAACCGTCCACGTGGCTAATCATTATAAGAAGAAGGGAGTGCATATCGATGTCGAAGGAAATTGTCCGGTAGAGGAAGTGTTCAATGCTATTACGAAAGCGATAGAGGAAATGAAATAAGGTAGATCGGCTTGGTTTCGATCGGAATCCTTTAGAAATGAATCGGCGGAACTCGGGTCGGGAGTCAGTGTTTATCCCGAACGAAGTTCCGCCGATCAGTAAAGTGCCGGTCACGAAAGAACATTATTTTTTCAGTCCTTTTCTTTCCAATAGCGGTTCGATGCCGGGTTCTTTGCCCCGGAATTGTTTATAAAGTTTCATCGGATCGTCCGAACCTCCCCGGGAGAGTATATTTTCCCGGAAAGCTTTGGCTTTCTCCGGATTGAAAATATCTCCGGTTTCCTTGAATGCAGCAAAAGCATCTGCATCCAACACTTCTGCCCAGGTGTAGGCATAGTAGCCTGCCGAATAACCTCCGTTGAAAATATGTCCGAAATAAGGACTGCGGTAGCGGACGGTGATTTCAGGTATTAAACCGATCTTATCCAGTACTTCTTTTTCGAATTTTTCCGCATCGATCGGATCGCTGTTTTGAATAGTGTGGTACGCCATATCCAATAGGGCGGCCGACATAAATTCCGTCACAACGAAACCCTGATTGAAATGACTGCTGTTTTGAATTTTATCGATTAACTCCTGGGGCATCGGTTCACCGGTTTGCCAATGGTGGGTATAGATTTTTAAAACTTCGGGATCTCCGGCCCAGTTTTCCATCACCTGGGAAGGCAATTCGACAAAATCGCGGGCAACCGAGGTGCCTGCCACACTGGGGTAAGTACATTCGGATAGTAGTCCGTGTAAAGCATGCCCGAACTCATGGAATAGGGTACAGGCTTCATCGAAAGTAAGCAAGGCGGGCATATCTCCGGCCGGTTTGGTGAAATTGCAGACATTGGTAATGACCGGACTGGAATTCAATAATTTAGATTGCGGGCGGAAAGCGTCCATCCAGGCGCCGCTGCTTTTACCGGCCCGTGGAAAATAATCGGCATAATATATTCCGATGTGTTTACCGTCGGCATCTTTGACTTCGAATGCCAGGGCTTCGGGGTGGGGAAGAGGAAGGTTGTCGAGTTGTTCGAAAGTCAGGCCATATAACTTGTTGGCTACATAAAAAGCACCTTTACGGACTTCTTCCAGCGGAAAATATTGGCTGATTTCGGTTTCGTTCAACCCGTATTTCTCTTTTTTCAATTTTTCAGCATAATAGCGCCAGTCCCAGGGAGCTAGTTTGAACCGTCCTCCGGTTTTATCGATCATTTTCTGTAGTTCCCGGGCTTCTTGCCTGGAGATCGGTAATGCCGCTTCCCAAATTCGATTACATAATTGATATACGTTCTCCGAATTTTTAGCCATATTATCGTCGAGGACATAGCTGGCATAGTCGGGGAAGCCTAACAGCCGGGCTTTTTGTACCCGTAAAGAAACCATTTTGCTGATGTTGGCCCAATTGTTGTATGCATTGTCCTGACTGCCCCGGTCGATATAGGCTTTGTAGATCTGTTCGCGCAGATTACGGTTGTCTGCATATTGCAGGAAAGGCATAATACTGGGATTCTGCAAAGTGAATACCCATTTCCCTTCCAAACCGTTTTCTTTCGCTGTCTCGGCAGCAGCAGCGATGACACCTTGCGGGAGCCCGCTCAGGTCTTTTTCATTATCGATCACCAACCGGTAGGTATTCGTTTCATGCAATTGGTTGGCTCCGAATTTCAAACTCAGTAAAGCCAGTTCACTATTGATTTTTTTGAATTTTTCCTTGTCTTCTGCCGAAAGATTGGCACCACCACGAACAAAGTTGTTGTAATATTTTTTCAATACCATTTTTTGTTCCGTAGTCAGATTTTCTTTGTCCTGGTTATCGTATACCGTTTTGATCCGGGCAAATAGCTCGGCGTTCAGATTTATACCGTCCGTATGAGCCGTGATTTCGGGCATAATCTCCTCTGCAATGGCATTGATCGAATCGTTCGTATTGGCTTCCCGGAGATTGAAAAACACATAAGATACCTTGTTTAACAACTGCCCCGATTTTTCCATGGCCTCGACGGTATTGGCAAAAGTGGGAGCTTCCGGATTTTTCAGGATGGCCTGAATTTCTGCTTCCTGTTCTTTTATCCCTTCCCGGAAAGCCGGAAGGTAATGACGATTCTGAATTTTGTCGAAAGGAGGCACTTCGAAAGGAGTATCGAATGGGATTAAAAACGGATTGTCCGTAACCGGTTGGGGATGATTGCAGGATTGCACCACTATTCCTGCAAAACAAATGACATACATAATTTTTTTCATAAAAGTGAGGTAAAATTGTTTTTGATCTTTACACACAAAGATAGCTATTTAATAGGCTAAAGTGCAAATAAACGGATAAATATAGTAAAAACGGGGACTGCGGACAGTTATTGTTCCCAGTTTGAGGCAGGTATAAATCCATGACGGGGAAATTATTCGAACTTTTTTTGTAAGACATTTGCTTATCTGAAAAAAATGTATTTCCTTTGCATCCTGTTTGGAAAGCGTTTATAAAAAATACTGAGAGATGTCAAGAGTTTGTCAAATAACCGGAAAAAGAGCAATGGGTGGAAACCATGTATCTCACTCTAAAAGAAGAGTAAAGAGAACATTCTCGATCAACCTGTTCAAGAGAAATTTTTATTGGCCAGAAGAAGACAGATGGATTCGCCTGAATGTTTCAGCCGATGGTCTTCGTTTGATTAATAAAAGAGGTTTAAATGCATGTTTAAAAGATGCTACTGCTGCTGGATTAATTAAAACTATTTAAAATCACTGACGATGGCAAAGAAAAGCAAAGGAAACAGAGTGCAGGTGATTCTTGAATGTACTGAACAAAAAGAATCCGGCGTGCCAGGAATGTCCCGGTACATCACTACCAAGAATAGAAAGAATACTCCTGAAAGATTGGAACTGAAAAAGTACAATCCGTATTTGAAAAGAGTAACGTTACACCGTGAAATAAAATAATTGAACTATGGCAAAGAAAACCGTTGCAACATTGAAAACCGGAGATGGTCGTGGTTATGCAAAAGTAATCAAAATGGTTAAATCTCCGAAAACTGGTGCCTATATGTTCAAAGAACAAATGGTTACCACCGATCAGGTAAAAGAAGTATTGAAGAAATAAGATGTTTCTTTTATATAAAAGAAAAGCGCTTTATCAAAAAGCGCTTTTTTATTTGCCTTACGTTTATATAAACGTTCATGTATAAGGTAGGCCGATAGTTACAAGAGGAATGGTTGCCTGTGTTATTTTAGCAGGCTTGTATTCATGCGGGAAACATGATGTTTATAAGGGGATGGGCAAGACAAGGTGGAATTTTTGAACTGCCTTTGAAAGGATTTTATGAGGCAGTTCTTTTTTTGAGATTACGGATAGAATGTTAAAAAATACTAATATTCGGTTTTTCTATTTATATATAAATATATGTTTATATATTTGTACTGTGAAATGACAGAGAATAGGACACTTTATAAACTTTAGACGGCTTTATGGGAACACAATGTTTTACGAAAGAAGAGCTTGAACATATCGCTTATGCCTTGAAAGCGGTAGCACATCCGAATCGGTTGGCTATCATTTGTCTGTTGTCCAGGAACGAGGAATTGAATGTTTCGGAAATCTGTGAACAGATGGCTTGTAGCCAGGCGTTGATTTCCCATCATTTGACGGATATGTATGCAAAAGGTATTCTTCAAATCCGGCGTGAAGGACGTAACGCCTATTACCGTCTGGCCGACGATCGGGTGACTAACGTGATGCGTTGTATGATGAAGGCTGGAGGTTGAGAAACCGGAAGCTATTTTTTTATTTATTATATAAATGTATGTTTGAATATTTAATTATAAAAAGGAGGTTCTTATGGAAAAATTTGAAGAGTTTATAAATAGTGAGACACCGGTATTGGTGGACTATTTTGCGACCTGGTGTGGTCCGTGTAAAATGATGCATCCGATATTGGATGAATTGAAAGAGCGTTTGGGGGATAAAGTCCGAATTTTGAAGATAGATGTAGACGTTCCTGCCAATCGTCAAAGTGTTTACGCTTATCAGATCCAGTCTGTACCGACTTTGATGCTTTTCAAAAAAGGACGGATGTTGTGGCGCCAGAGTGGGGTAGTCAGAGTCCCTCGATTGGAAGAAATAATCAAACCCTATTTAGCCTCTTAAATTACCGGACATGAAGTATATGATTATCGGCGGAGTTGCCGGTGGTGCGTCTACGGCGGCTCGTTTGAGAAGATTGGATGAACAGGCTGAAATAATACTGTTTGAAAAAGGAGAATACATTTCATATGCGAACTGTGGATTACCTTATTATATCGGTGGGGTGATCGAAGAAAGAGAGCGTTTATTTGTACAGACTCCCGAAAGTTTCAAAGCCCGTTTTAATATCGAAGTTCGGATAAAATCGGAAGTAAAAGCGATCGAGCCTGAAAATAAACAGGTCGTTATAAAAGATTGGGCTACAGGAAAGACATATCGGGAGTCGTTCGATAAATTGGTATTGTCACCGGGCGCCGAGCCGGTACTTCCACCTTGGGAAGGGATTCGGACCGAAGGTATTTTTACCCTCCGGAATGTGGCTGATACAGATCGGATCAAAGCGTGGGCCGGCCGTCAGGAAGTGAAGAAAGCCGTTGTCGTCGGAGCTGGTTTTATCGGACTGGAGATGGCGGAAAATCTTCATGAGCTGGGTATACAAGTGACTGTTGTCGAGATGGCGGATCAGGTGATGACACCTGTCGATTTCGAGATTGCCGCAGTAGTTCATCAGCAGTTTAAAGATCGAAAAGTGGGGTTATTGCTTCAGGAAGCGGTGGCTGCTTTCTGCAAAACAGAGAACGGATTGCAAGTAGAATTGAAAAGTGGTAAAGCCTTACAGGCCGATTTGGTCATATTGTCTATCGGCGTGCGTCCCGATAACCGTTTGGCTAAAGAGGCCGGATTGAAGATCGGGGAAACCGGTGGTATTTGGGTGAATGAATATTTGCAGACTTCCCATCCGGATATCTATGCCGTAGGAGATGCGATCGAATTCCCCCATCCTGTAAGTGGGCGTCCGTCGCTTTCTTTTTTGGCTGGTCCGGCAAATAAACAAGGACGGATATGTGCCGAAAATATCGTGGATGGAAATATACGGCCTTACAAGGGAGCTATCGGGACAGCGATCGCTAAAGTGTTTGATCTGACGGTCGGGGCAACCGGATTGTCGGCGCGGGTACTTGAACGGTTGGGAATAACCTGGCAGGAAGCTATCGTTCATGCCGGTTCGCATGCCGGTTATTATCCGGGAAGTATTCCGATGACTTTGAAGATTAATTTTTCCCCGGAAGATGGAAAATTACTGGGAGCTCAGGTGGTTGGGATAGACGGAGCGGATAAACGCCTGGAAATGTTGGCTGCAGTCATTCGTACCGGTGGTTCGGTTCAGGACTTGATGGAATTGGATCAGGCTTATGCACCACCTTTTTCCTCGGCGAAAGACCCGGTGAATATGTTGGGATTTGTAGCCGATAACAGGATGCGGGGTAAAGTGAAAATGATCGGTTGGAAAGAGTTGGAAGCGTGGGATAAGAATACCCTGACTTTAGTGAATGTATGTTCGGAAGAGGAATGTGAGCTGAATACGATCGAAGGGGCCGTCAATATTCCTTTGAATGAATTACGTGAACGTCTGGGAGAACTTCCGAAAGGGCGTCCTGTGGTCGTGTTCTGTGCCGTAGGATTAAGAGGATATATAGCTGCCCGAATCCTGATGCAAAGAGGGTATGAAGTTTACAATCTGAGCGGTGGTTTAAAGACGTATAAAGCGGTTACCGTCCGGCAGAGCAATGAGATTTTACCGGAGACTTTACAGAAAGAACAGAGTCGGTCGGGTGGAGGAGGCCGACACCTGACCGTGGATGCTTGCGGATTGCAGTGTCCGGGACCTGTGATGAAACTGAAAAGTGAAATGGAGGGTTTGAAGATCGGGGAGAGGCTCGAGATTACAGCTACCGATCCCGGTTTTGTCAGGGATGTCGGGTCATGGGCTAAAATGACCGGCAATCGGTTGGTGCAGGTGGTACAGGAAAAAGGAATCATTACGGCTACCCTGGAAAAAGGAGAAGGAGGACAGGGAGGCGGGAAGGATGGTGTTTCCGCTGACGGAAAGACCATTGTCGTTTTTAGTGATGACTTGGATAGGGCGTTGGCTTCGTTCGTGATAGCCGATGGGGCAGCTTCTGCCGGACGTAAAGTGACGTTGTTTTTTACCTTTTGGGGATTGAATGTGATCAAGCGGAAAGCTACTGTACCGGTAAAGAAAGATATGGCTGGAAAGCTGTTCGGTATGATGTTGCCTTCGGGGAGTCGTAAGCTGGCTTTGTCCAAACTGAACTTGGGAGGGATCGGTTCACGGATGATGCGGGGAATGATGAAAAATAAAAAGATAGATTCTCTGGAGACTCTGATGGAGCAAGCGAAAGCGAATGGGGTAGAGTTTATCGCCTGCCGGATGTCGATGGAGGTTATGGGAATAAAAGCCGAAGAATTATTGGACGGAGTGAAAATCGGAGGTGTGGCTACCTATCTCGAAAGAGCCGAGCAAGCCAATATCAATCTTTTCATTTGAAATTCCGTCCCTGAATCCGAAAAAAAGAGATTAGCATTTGCTAATCTCTTTTTAGTAGCGGGGGCCCGACTCGAACGAACGACCTTTGGGTTATGAGCCCAACGAGCTACCACTGCTCCACCCCGCAATCTCGGTCAATACTTTCTGTATTGCGGGAGCAAAGATAGCTCTTTATTTCTTTCATACAAATTTTTCACTATATATTTTGGAACTCCGAAGCTTCCCCGTTTGCTGGATGTCCCGGGTTGATTCATCGGGGAAATACGGCAGGATGCATTTGGGTGGGGGAGAATGAGACGAGGGGACAAGTAATTCATTTTACGGTATATGAAATCCGGTTGACGAACGGATGGGACGGGCTCAAAGCCGGGGAGAAATAATTACGGTTGAAATTGTCGAGCCTTAAAAGAAGAACTCCGGGACGGACCTTTCGTCCCATTTCCGGACGAAAGGTCCGTCCCTGAATCCGAAAAAAAAGAGATTAGCATTTGCTAATCTCTTCTTAGTAGCGGGGGCCCGACTCGAACGAACGACCTTTGGGTTATGAGCCCAACGAGCTACCACTGCTCCACCCCGCAATCTTGGTCAATACTTTCTGTATTGCGAGTGCAAAGGTAGTGTTTATTTTTTATAATCCAAATATTCGGGAAGAAAAATTATTCTTAGTTTTTGTTAAAATCGGATTTTGTGCTGTAATTTTGTATACATTTGCATGAAAATCGGTGAGTTATCCAAATAATGAAAGTATGATGTATCGGTTGAAAGGGTTAATATATGGGGTAATTTCCTCTGCAACATTCGGTTTGATTCCACTTTTTGCACTTCCGGCGATTCGTAATGGGATCGGTGTGGATTCGGTAATGTTTTATCGGTTCGGTATTTCGGCTTTGGTATTGGGGCTTTGGTTGGTTATCCGGCGGTACGATCTGCGGATATCGGGACGGGAATTGTTCACTCTGGCCGGATTGGGTATTTTTTATGCTATGACCGCTTTGTTGCTGACTATTTCTTATTTGTATATTCCGAGTGGTATTGCAACGACGATTCATTTTCTTTATCCGGTGGTTGTGACGACCGTTATGATCCTCTTTTTTAAAGACAAGGTTTCTGTTCCGGTCATCGGAGCTACTTTGATGGCTATCTTAGGGGTATATCTGCTGAGTAATAACGGGACTGCCGGAACGGTGAGTCTGAAAGGGTTGTTGCTGGTTTTGACAACGGTCGTTACTTATGCCCTTTATATTGTGGGTGTAAACAAATCCTGTGTACACCGGATGGATGGTTTGAAGCTCACTTTTTATGTGCTTTTGGCAGGGGCTATGGTGTTCGGTTTGAATTTATCGGTGAAGGGAGTACCTTTAGATCCGATTCCGGATTGGGAAACAGGAGTATATTTGTTATTATTGGCTTTGATTCCGACATTGGTTTCCGATTTTACGTTAATCTTATCGGTACAGCATGTCGGCTCGACGACTACGGCTGTATTGGGATGTATGGAACCGTTGACTGCCGTATGTATGGGTGTCTGGTTTCTGCACGAAAGCCTGGGCTTTTGGCAATTTGCAGGGATTGTGATTATTTTGTCGGCGGTATCGGTTGTCATTCTGGCCAATAGTAAAGACGGATTCAGGCCTCGGCGTTTGATTCCTTTGAAATTGCGGAAAGCGGTTCGATGGATAAAGCCAATCAATTTCAGTCATTAAATATTGCTCTTATGGTTACTTTAAAAAGAATTACGCAGGCGGAAGATGAAGCTTTCCGGAAATTAACGGCCCTTTATACCGAAGCCTTTCCGGTAGAAGAAAGGCGGGAGATCGGTCAGCTCGGAGAGTTGCTGCATACCGAACCTGCCATGTATTTCAATGCAGTGGAATGTGACGGTCAGCTTGCCGGGTTGTTTGTTTATTGGGATTTCGGAAGTTTTTATTACCTCGAACATTTGGCTGTTTTTGCTGAAATGCGGAATAAAAAGATCGGACAACAGATTCTGGATTGGGTGAAAGAACAGCTGCAAGGGGTGAGATTACTCGAAGTAGAGCCTGCAGAAACGGAGATGGCTACCCGGAGAATCCATTATTATGAGCGGAACGGTTATCGGATTTTAGACCGGAATTATTTACAACCTCCTTATGTGAAAGGGGGGAAAGATTTTCCGCTCTGGGTGATGGGGAACGGGAGCGGACAGTCGGCAGAAGTATTGAACCGGCAAATACAGACCATCAAAGACAAGGTATATTACCGTCTGTAATATTTATTTTTACAACATACCGGAAAGTAGAAAAATACCTGAGATCGAATCATTATCTTTGACTTCAAGATAAGGGTAAAACAAGGTCAACGGCATCGGAAAAGTCAACTGACTGTTTGGATGTCGTTGACCTTTTGTTTTGGTCTTTTGAGAATTATATAATACACTTTTTATGTTATTAAAAACGTTGAAAATCGGTAATCTTTCTATTCAGGTGCCGATTATACAGGGAGGCATGGGAGTTGGAATCTCCCTTTCAGGTCTGGCCTCTGCTGTTGCAAATGAAGGTGGGGTCGGAGTGATTTCTGCTGCAGGACTTGGGGTAATTTATAAGAATTTGTCCAAAAATTATCTGGAAGCGAGTATATTGGGACTGAAAGAAGAGCTGAGCAAAGCCCGTCAGAAAACCCAGGGAGTCATTGGAGTAAATATTATGGTGGCTCTTTCGAACTTTGCCGATCTGGTCAGGACGGCGATTGCCGAGAAAGCCGATATTATTTTTGCCGGCGCGGGAATGCCGCTGAATTTACCCTCCTTTCTGCAAAAAGACAGTACCACTAAATTAGTACCGATCGTTTCTTCGGGGCGGGCTGCCAAGCTGATCTGTGAGAAATGGAAAAGTATTTACAATTATTTGCCGGATGCTTTGGTGGTAGAAGGTCCGAAAGCCGGAGGACATCTGGGATTCAAAAATGAGCAGATCGATGACGAACATTATCAACTGGAAACCATTTTACCCGAAGTGATTCAGGAAGCTCATGAGATAGAAGAAAAATACGGCCGTAAGATTCCGGTGATCGCTGCCGGTGGGATTTATTCCGGCGACGACATCCGAAAAATCATGGAGTTGGGAGCCGACGGCGTACAAATGGGTACCCGTTTTGTGACTACCGAAGAATGTGATGCTTCGGATGTTTTCAAACAAACTTACCTGAATGCACACGAAGAAGATATTCAAATCATAAAAAGTCCGGTAGGGATGCCGGGAAGGGCGATTTTCAGTAATTTTATCCAAAAGATCAAAGAGGGGAAAAAACAACCGAAAGTGTGCCCTTTCAATTGTATTAAAACCTGTGATATCAGTAAGAGTCCGTATTGTATCATTACGGCCTTGTACAACGCTTTTCGGGGAAATATGGAAAATGGTTATGCCTTTGCCGGAGCCAATGCATTCAAGGCTACGAAAATTATGTCTGTGAAAGAAACTTTCCGTTCGTTGCTGGAAGAATTCAACCGCACAAAATAAACCGTATTTTTGCTGGATTTCTTAAATATTTACCTATATTTGAAAAGATCAAAATTACTTTCAAAATAGGTAAATAGTAGAACATATGGATCAAGATAAAGCCCAGCAATCGATCGATACGCTATCGGAAAAAGTGAATGGAGTAGTCAGAAGTGTGCGGGTGAGCTGTAGTCCTGAAAATGATTACCGGGGGGAGAAAGACTATCGTTCTGTATTCGGCGTACAGGAAATAGAATGTTTGTATGTGGATACGGAAGTATTGAATAAACAGTTTGAAGGTGAACCCTGGGAGGGGAAGATGACTGTCCGTTTGTTTCGCCTGGAGAACGGCAAAGGACAGTGCTTGTCTGTGAAAGAGAGCGGAATAAAAGTAGAGCGTCAGGATGCTTTGCCGGTGTATGAAGAGCGGATAGACCGCGCAGATTTACCGGAACAGGCCTGGAAACAGGGGATATATCGTATCTTGGCGGATATCGACGGAGTGGCCGGACAATCAGAAGATCTGTATATCGTCCCGGGGGAGGGGAAACCCGAAAAATATTTTCGCATCCTGCATGCCGGTCTGGACCGTTTTTGTGAAGAAACCGAGTCCGAGGCTCAGAAACGTCCTCATTCTTTCCGGATGTTCGATGCCACCCGATTGAAAAATATCCGTTTCTTCCTGATGGCCCAAAACCTGCTGGGGGGAGAGTGGGTATATGAATTCGTTATCCGGGTGGTAGACCGTAGGGGGAGTATCAAAGCCATGCAGATCGTAAAATCCGCCCAATATATCAAGGATCAGGCCGGGAATAGTATTCTTTGTTTTGCTGTCGATCTGGGGAGTCAGGAAGATTTCGTCACTCCGGGAGAATATACCGTGATGGTTTCCTGTTTCGGACAGACGGTCCTGAAGATGGGCTATGGAATAGGTCATAAAGATATTCCTTATGATTTCGAGCAGGAGATACTGGCCGATGGTGGAGAAGTGGCCGTGAAGCAAAATCTGAATCCGGTATACACCGCTAAAGATAAAGATGAAATCCTCGACCGTTTGTATCGTTTGGTGGGGTTGCGTAAAGTGAAAGAAGAGATAACCCGGATCATAGAGTACGTCGAATTTATCCGTCTCCGGCGGGAGAATGGCTTCAGCGATACTTTTCCTCAATTGCATCTGATCTTTACCGGATATCCCGGTACCGGTAAAAATACCGTGGCGGAGATGGTGGGAGAATTGTATCAGAAATTAGGGCTTTTGAGTCACGGCCGGGTGAATCATTACAGCCGTCGTGATTTGGTGCGTGAAGGCACTGCTGCAGAAGAGCAATTGGTTCGGCAGGCCCTGAAAAACAGTATAGGGGGGATTCTGTTTGTCGATCAGGCCGGAGATTTATTTCATCCCGAAGATCCGAACGATCGGGGGGTGATCGCTTTAGGAATATTGTACGGTATACTGACCAGGGAAAAACCGGAAGTTTTGGTTATTCTTTCCGATATCGATGAAGAGATGACTGTTTTGCTGGAAGCTTTTCCCGATTTGCAGAAGCTTTTTCCGCGCCGGCTTTGTTTCGAAAATTATAGTCCTGAGGAATTGATGGAAATCGCCCGGTTCAAACTGGAAAAACTGCAATTCCGTTTTACGCCGGGAGCAGAAGAGAAATTTTATAAACAGTTGAAAATAGCTTGCCGGGCCAATGAGGTGGATTTTACCAACGGACGTTACATCGACGAACAGCTCGAACAGGCTTCGGCCCGGATGTCGGCCCGTCTGATGGCGAACCGCTGCGGAGAGTATAAGAAGGAGGACCTGATGCTGATTACGGAGGAAGATATCGTAACTTTACCCGAGGGAGACCCTGGCAAAGCATTGGAAAAACTCAAGGCGATGATCGGTCTGGGGGCATTGAAACAAAGTATTGTACAACATCTGAGTTACGTATATTTTATCCGGGAAAGGCAAAAACATGGTTTCGACGATACCCTTCCTCCCCTGAATATGATCTTTAGCGGTAATCCCGGTACGGGGAAGATGACTGTCGCTAAGATGATGGGAGAAATTTATCATTCGGTGGGTATTCTGTTGCGTCCGAATGTGACGGTACAGGACGGACGTCAGCTCACCGGAGATGGAGGGCTGACTCCCCAACAGGGGGCCGAAGTGTTGATGAACGGTGCGGCCGGAGGTATTCTATATATCGACCATGCCGATGTATTGCCCCGGAGTGAATGGGGATTGGCCCTGTTCGAGGCTTTATTGTCGAATTTATCGACCGAGGAATGCGGGGATACGATCGTGGTTTTAGGCGGATATCCCGAAAGAGTCGATAAGATGCTGGAGATGAATCCCGCTTTAAAGAATTATTTTCCTTATGTATTTTCGTTCAACGATTATACGCCCGAAGAACTGATGCAGATCGCTGAAAATAAACTGAAAGAAAAAGCTTATGTATTTCATCCCAAGGCACGGGAAGTATTCGGTGAGCTGATCCGGAAAGCTTATGAAAACAGAGATAAGAATTTCGGTAATGCGCTTTTCGTTGAAAAAGTCGTGGCAGCGGCTATTCGTCATATGTCCGAACGGACGATGAAAATCCGTCAGGAACGGGAGCTGACCCGTCAGGAGATGACTACCATCCGCAAAGACGATATACCGGTCGATAGTTTTGAACTTCCAAAATTGGAAAGGGATGTATTCGATGAAGAGGAGATCGGCCGGGCATTGGAAGAGCTGGATAAAATGGTCGGACAAACGGGAATAAAAAAACAGATCCGTGATTTTGTAGAGCTGGCGCGTCATTATAGCCACGAGGGGGTAAAATTGAGCAGCCGGATGTCCCTGCAATGGTGTTTGACCGGTAATTCGGCCATGGGAAAGGGAACGGTAGCCCGGATCATCGCCCGTCTTTACAAAGCCATGGGGATCGTCGATAAGGGACAGGTATTCGATTTTAAGGTGGAAAGAATGATCGGACTGATGGAAGACGAGGCTCAGCGTAGTATCGGGGAAGCGTTGGTGAAATCCAGCGGAGGTATCTTGCTTTTCGATGAAGATTCACCCAAATTGAACGAAGCTGTCGGCTTCCGTGAAAGAGTACGTGCTCTCCTGATGAATCAGATGGCCGAACATCCCGGAAGTTATATTATCATCTATGCAGAACCCCGGAACAGGGTATCGGGTATCAACGGAGACGCCGAACACATGTCGGATTTGGTCAATGTACTGGTCTTCGAAGATTATACGAAAGAAGAGTTGATGATTATTCTGAAACGTCGTCTGGAGAAAGAACGAATGAAAATGACAGCGACAGCCCGTCAGTATATGACTGTTTTTATCGGTTCGCTGGTTGCGACCGAGGAACGCAGTCATGCCAGTTCGCGCCTGATGCGGATCGTAGCCGATCTGATTGTCCGCAATTGTCTGCAACGGATGGCAAAGAGTAACCGGACGAGTACAGTAAAAGAGGTGATTTCTGTTCAAAAACAGGATGTGGCTATGTTTACCGAAGCTTTTGTGGCAGGAGTAATGAACGAACGGAAAAGAATCGGATTCATTTGAATCGGGCAGATAAGAAAGTAGAACGATATAAAGAGATTGGAAATGAAAAAGCAAATGATATTGTGGACTTGTATGCTGTTATTGGTATTGGTAGGATGTAAGAAGGACGATGTGCAGTATACAGACCGGTATGAACTGAAAGGAAAAGTAGAGAAAGGACCTTTTGTCAGAGGATCGGAGGTTACGGTTTATGAATTGAGCGAACGGCTTGAACGGACCGGAATCAGTTATACGAAGACCGTACAGGACGATCAGGGAAATTTCGATTTCGGTATTTTGGATATCCGGTCTCCTTATGTAGAAATTGTGGCGACAGGAGCTTTTTATAATGAGCTGACCGGCGAACAGACCTCCGGATCGTTGAGTTTGCGTTCGATTGCAGATCTTTCGAATCAGAAATCGGTGAATGTGAATGTATTCACTCATCTGGAAACCCGACGATTATTGGAGTTGAACGGTGGAGAAAAGCGCTTTAAAGCCGTCAGTCAGCAGGCACATGGAGAAGTGTTGAAGGCCTTCGGGTTGCAGAGATTCGAGATGGATGAGGTGAATACCTATTCACTGACAGATGGAATCAAAGGAGCGGGTAGTTTGTTGGTGGTGTCGGCTTCTCTGTTGAAGGATAAAACCGAGACCCGGTTTGCGGAATATTTGGAAGGGTTGTGTGAAAAGTTGAAGGAAACCGGTACGCTTCCGGACGATACGAAGGAAGAAATCCGTAAAAATGCAGTGAGTATCGATTGGACAAAGGTTGCTGAAGGATTAGTTGCAAAGTATAAGGAAACCGGCCTGGAAATTACTGTGCCCGATTTGAGTTATTTTATCGACTGGGACGGCGATGGAGAAGCCGGAAATGAATTCGGAGGGATCGTAGGCGATAAAAAATTGAAATTCAAGACCGATACTTTACGGGTAAGTCAGGATGGGGGAGAATATGCTGTAGATATCCTGGCTAATTTATCTTATGATTTTACTTATCCCGGTATGGAAGAAGAAGAAGTGCCGAAATCCGGGGTGGAGGTAGATAAATTATTCCAGTTCAAGTCAGAGGAAATGGATTATACAGTGACGCTCGATAAGGTGCAGGGGCAGCTTAAACTGACGGTACAGCCGGCAAAAGGATATTGGATCCGGGATGAACGCATTACTTTGTACAGCCTGGATGGTGAAGTAAGCGCCACCCTGCTGATTACTCAGGACGGAGATATGAATAAGTTCGAAGTACCTGAAGGAGTCGAAGAAGCGGTGAGCGGCATATTGGGGAGTATCCGTGAAGCCTGTGATTATATGTATACGATAGAGGCTTATTATACGCAATGTTTCCCGGAACCACAAAACAAGTGGCAGAAATATTACCGGCATGAAAAAAGTGTCATGGCCGATATAGACTTGAAGCGGGCCTGGGAGGTGGCTTATAAAGCTATTGCCAGTGCCAATAATGGGTATGATATCCTGGAGAAGGAAAAAATGGGTAACCTCTGTTCGCCTCAGTTTAAGTTGTTGCGTTCGATCATGTATTATCCGCTGATCGTATTGTGGGGAAACATTCCTTATCCGGAACATTTTTCGACGGCGGCGGCACCCCGGTTGACAGAGCAAAAAGCTTACGAGAAGTTGGCTGCGGATCTGGAGGAGATCCATCGGCTGATACTGGACTGGAGAAGTGCTGAATATCAGGATTACATCGGTATCGGTGAACTGATGCTGGGAAAAGTGTATATGCAATTGGGAAGATACAATGAAGCGAAAAGGGGCTTGGAGATATTTTTGAAGAATGAAGGGTATGCCTTTAATGCCAGCCGCAAAGAGGCCTTGAATAGCGGTTCTAAAGAACTGGTATTCGGGTTGGATCTGCTGGATTATCCTTCGGTATATACCAGTGAGATTGCAGATCACCGATATTTACCTGTCGGTAGCTATACCGAGGCTTTGTTATTGCTGGCCGAATGTACGAATCGTATCGGTGACCGGGCGAAAGCTATGGATTATCTGAATCAGGTCCGGAAAAACTACCGTTTGTCTGAAGCGACAGATTTCGACCAACAGTTGAAAGCTACCTGGAAAGAATTGTTGAAGGGGGAATTCGCTTATTTCGCTTTTTTAAAACGGAACGATCTGTGTGAAAAAGAACTCGGAATCGAAGCCTGGCAAAAGCTCTTGCCATTCCCTGAGTCGGAAGTCGGTTTAGGTGGGGCAGAACAGAATCCGGGGTATTGATCGTTTTATAGTTGCAACGGTTACAGCAGGTAGATTTGTTTGCTGAAACCGTTGTAATTGTTGCCTCCTTTTAACTATTAAAGAAGTAGAATTATTCCGCTCTTTATTCGTCTTCGGTGTTCGTGTTCGGGGAACCGGTCGCCCAACTATCCATAATCCGATAGAGGTGAGCCGGTATTTTATTCTATAAAATTTTTCTAATTCTCCCTTTGCCAAGTCGTGTTAATGTGAGATGCAGGGTTTTATGCCGGAGGACCATTGGAGCAGGAACGAGTGTCCGGTTAGGGTTTCCGAACGCCCGACCGGTGGTGTCTGATGGAAACGTAACGTAAAGTTTTTTGTGTAGTGAGGAGTTCCGCCGGTCAGTGAAGGAAAGCCTTACCGGACCGGTCCGGGCGACCGGGTCTGACGACACAGAACCCGAAATCGGAATAGAAAGAAAAAATTAATTCTACCATAAATTTGGAGTGACGGAGAATTAGAGTTTACTTTACTTTTCTCTATTGTTTGGCAAACTTTTATTTCCCTGTAACTAAAAACGGTGCAATGTTTTAAAACTAAACATTACACCGTTTTAACTATTTTCACCATTTTAAGAAATTATGTTTTATAAAACTATTTCTTTTGGTGTTGTCAAGGAATTATTTTCCGAGCATTTCGCAAATTTCGTTGTATACAAACTCTCCGGTAAAGCCGAACTTTTCGTCCAGTACTTTGGCCGGGGCAGAATATCCGAAGTGATTTACGCCGTGGATTTTGCCGTTACATCCGACCAATCCTTCCAGAGTTACCGATAAACCGGCGGTCAGGCCGAAATGAGGCGTAGAGGCCGGAATGACTTCTTCCTGGTAAGCGGTCGGCTGCTGACGGAATAAACCTTCCGAAATAGCCGATACAACCTGTGAAGCGATACCTTTTCTTTCGAGTAACAACTTGGCGGCATCGATCAGGGTGGCCACTTCCGATCCGGATGCGATTAGGATCACTTTGGGATTTTCACCGTTTTTCTGTACGATGTAAGCTCCTTTTTCTGCTTTTAAAGCTTCGGTATAACGGTCGGTTGCGGCCGGCAGATCGTTGATATTCTGACGGGACAATACGAGAGCCGTCGGAGTTTCGGTATTTTCCATCGCCATTTTCCAGGCCACCGAAGTTTCGGCTGCATCGGCCGGACGTAAAGCCAGCATGCTCATTTTTCCGGCGTGGTTCTGCATTTTTTCCAGCAGACGCAACTGGGCTTCGTGCTCGATCGGCTGGTGGGTAGGACCGTCTTCACCGACCCGGAAGGCATCGTGGGTCCAGATGTATTTAACCGGCATCTGCATCAGAGCCGATAAACGGAAAGCCGGCTTCATATAATCGGAGAATACAAAGAAGGTTGCACAGGCAACATGAATACCGCCATGAAGGGCGATACCGTTACAGATTGCAGCCATAGTCAACTCGGCAACTCCGGCTTGCAGGAATTTACCGCTGAAATCTCCTTTCACTAGGTTGCGGGCTCCTCCTTTGATAAAACCGTCTGTCTTATCTGAATTGGAAAGGTCGGCAGAGCTGACGATCATATTTTCAACTTCCTGTGCCAGTGTAACCAATACATCGGCTGAAGCCTGACGGGTTGCTATATTGGCTTTGTGTGCAATAGCTTTATAATCGATAGCAGGCGCTTCTCCCGACATAAACCGATGGAATTTGGCTGCTAATTCCGGGTTGGCTTTTTCCCAGGCAGCTTGTTCGGCTTTTTTCTGTTTGGCCTGAGCCCGTTTCTCTTCCAGTACCTGCGCATAATATTCCTGTACATCCGGGAAGATAACGAATGGATTCTGAGGATCTCCGCCCAGGTTAGCCACCGTATTTTCAAAAGAAGCTCCGGCAGCGCTCAGCGGTTGTCCGTGAGTTGATACTTTGTTGGAGAAATCTTCTTCGTTGGCACCGACAGCTCCTTTCCCCATCAGGGTGTGTCCGATGATGAGTGTAGGGCGTTCTTTTTCTTCCTGTGCCACTTTCAGGGCCTGACGGATTTCTGCTGCATCGTTGCCGTCGATGGTGATGACCTGCCATCCCCAGGCTTCATATTTTTTGGCTGTATCTTCGTGGGTTACTTCATCCACTTTGGTAGAAAGCTGGATATTATTCGAGTCATAGAACATGATCAGGTTAGCGAGTCCGAGTGTACCGGCAATACGTCCTGCACCTTGGGAGATCTCTTCCTGAATGCCACCGTCCGAGATGAAAGCATAGGTCTTGTGGGCCATCCATTCACCGAAACGGGCTACCAGAAAACGTTCGGCGATAGCTGCTCCGACGGCCATGGCATGTCCCTGACCCAGAGGACCTGAAGTATTCTCTACACCCCGTTTTACGTCTACTTCGGGATGACCGGGAGTGATGCTGCCCCATTGACGGAAGTTTTTCAGATCTTCCATGCTATATTTACCAATCAGGCTCAACGTTGCATAAAGCATCGGTGACATATGACCCGGGTCCAGGAAAAACCGATCCCGGTTTACCCACTCGGCATCGTCCGGATCGAAATTCAGAAATTCAGAATATAGCACGTTGATGTAATCGGCACCACCCATCGCTCCTCCGGGGTGACCTGATTTTGCTTTTTCAACCATTGAGGCTGCCAGAATTCGGATGTTGTCCGCCGCTCTGTTGGTAGTTGTATTCATGATATAAATTTAAAATAGATTTTTGGTTTTTTGCAAATTTATAAATAATTTTTCAAAAAAAGAAAAGTAAGAATTACACTTAATCTTACTTTTCTTCTTCCGTTTAGAGATTCAGCTCTTTAAACTGGTGTTCCCACCAAGCCGGTTGATCTTTCAGATATTTGGCGAAGTAGGAGAGAATCGTATTGTTCCACAGGATACGCTGATTGTAATCGACCACGGCATGATCGGCATCTTTAACCAATACTAATTCGACATCTTTACCCAATAATTTCAGAGCAGTATAAAATTGTATACTTTCGTTTGTCGGTACATTGACATCTTTTGTACCGTGGATTAACAGGATAGGCACTTTCACCTGATCGGCATTGAAAAGGGGACTTTGGTCGACATAGATATCCTTACGGTTCCAAGGGAAAGCGTGTGCCGAAGCGTTGGTACTGTAGCCGTAACCCCAATATCCGCCTCCCCAATAGCTAGAGATAGAGGAAATGCCGGCATGTGAGATAGCACAGGCGAAAATATCGGTTCGGGTGGTAAGGTATTCGGTGGTAAAACCTCCGTAAGAAGCTCCCATACAACCAATCTTAGAAGCATCGATAAACGGATGGGCTTTGGCAAATGCTTTGGTCGAGGCGATAATTTCGTCGGCTGTGATTTTACCCCAATTGTTTTGGTGGCGGGCAGAAAATTCCTGTCCGTATCCGATGGTTCCGGAAGGTTGAAGCACATATACGACATAACCGTTGGCCGTATAGAGGTTGAAAGGCCAGCGTCCGCCGAAACTACGGGAGACGGGGGTCGTTCCGCCGTAGTAATAAACGATCAGCGGATATTTTTTGGCCGGATCGAAATCGGCAGGCAGATAATAACGTCCGTCGATCACCGTACCTTTCTTATACTCATAGTCCCAGTCTTTCATCTCTCCGAAAACAATATTCCGGTATTGCTCTTCGTTGGGATCCGCCCAGAGAGCCGCTTGATTATCGGTTAGGTTCAAGGTATAGATCCGGGGAGGATAATCGGTGTTCGAAGCGGTATACATCATTTGGTCGGCATGGCTGGCAAAACTGGTCCGGAGAATCATGTCTCCCGGGCATTCGATCCGGGTGAATTTACCGTCGGCATAGCAATACAGACGTACGAAATCGGCATCGGTCGTTTTTATATAGATATTACCGTTTTTATGCCAGGTCATTTCTTCCACCGAAGGATTGAAATCGCGGGTGATCGCGTCCACTTTTTTAGTGGCCAGGTCATAAATATACAATTGGGTATCGTATTGGTTGGCAATCTGATTTTTCCCGATGTTTTCTCCCAGTTTACCGAAGGCCGAAGGGCCGCCGCTGATCAGCAGTTTTTTGCCATCGGGAGAGAAAGTACAGGATATGGAATAAAGCCGGTCCTTCCAAAGGGTATCCAGTTGTTGGGTGGTGATATCCATCAGATAAATATCTTGTTTGTTATAGGGATATTCCGTATAAGCCGGGCGTGAAGTGGAGATCAGTAATTTTTTACCGTCTGCACTGATATCCATAAGCGAAGTGCTCAGATTTCCCCAGGTGAGCCGGGAATGGAGGCCGGTAGCGAAATCGTACTTACACAGATAACTCCGGTTACGGAAATAGTCCTGCCGATCTTGTATGCCGTCCAGTTTACGCAATTCCCATTTGGGATCGCTGTAGTTTTCATTGGCATAATAGATCAGATAAGAACGATCGGGTGACCAGATGCAGCTCTGAATTTGCCGGTCTTCTTTGATCAGACGGGTTTGTAGTTGTTTTTCCAGGTCGTAACTATATAAAGATTGTCCGTTGCCTTCTGCTTGCAGGAAAGAAAGTTTGTCCTGATCGGGAATCCATTGCAGATTACGTACGTTATTGCCATAAAAGGTATAGACGATTTCTTTGTCGGCGATCCGGTATACGTAGGTATTGTTACTGCTTCGGCCATCTACGGTATTGGTGATCCCGACAAGGGCATATTTTCCGGTGGGGGAGACAGACAGATGGGATACTTGTTTACCGTTGAGCACATCGTAAATATTCTTGCCTCGTTGCGGGGACAGAGAGAAACCGAAAGGGAGCTGTTCGTAGGCTTTGTCGGCTTTAAAATTAGCATACAATACATTGCCTCCCTGAGTGGCCGTTTTTACGATAATCGTGTGTTTTCCTGGAATCCAATCGCCGTGAACGATTTTTTCTACGGGTTTATTATCCGCAGAACCGGCTTTTTTTACTCCATCGATATAGACTTCGGCCTGACCGAATAGCCGGAAATGAAAACTTCCGCTCATCCATTCGGAATTGCTGAAATAGACCGCGTAATAATTTAGCGTCGGTTGATCTGTTTTTTCACCGGCTGTTACGGTATCCCGGTTCATCGGGGCCACCGTCCACCGGAGCCGGTGAAAATGATTCTCCTTTGAATCGGCATCGGGAACCAGGCTGCCGATATTTACTCCGGAGTAATCGGTGAGCATGGCATCTGTAAATACCTGGTCTTTGACATTTTTTACATGGCTCAAGGCCGGCTTCTCCATTTTTATAGGTGTCAGGCTCAGCCACTCCTTGATATCCTGTGCGTTGGCAGTCAAGGACCCTGCAATGAATAATGAGAGTAAAAATCCTTTGTTTTTCATCGATGATAAGGTTTATCAGGTTTTAGCTTTTTAACATTTTTTCTTTCTGCGAAGGTATCGCTTTTTGATTGAAAAGAAAGTTAATGTCTAGTTAAACCCGGAGTAACTTAATCGTTCTTTTACCGTACAAGTCAGAAAACTTTAAGTTATGCGAATATTGATTTGTCTGTTAGCCTTAGCGGTGACCCTGACCTGTTGTAAGTCGAATAAAAGAATGATACGATCGGAGGTAGGGTATGTATCTACCCAACCGGTAGAAGTTGCTGTACAGGAGAAAGTACAGGATACCTTGATCGTGGAAGAAGAACCGGTGACGGTGAAAAAGGAGAAAGTCGGTTTGACGGACGGTGCCGATTTGATGCGGTATTGTATTATTGTCGGGAGTTTTATTTACCGGCAGAATGCGATCAACTTGCGGTCGGACCTGATGCGCCGCGGATTTTTGGGTTGTTCGATTATGCAGAATAGTGAAGGGATGTACCGCGTTAGTGCGGTTTGTGACGATACTCACGCCGATGCTGCCCGGGAGCTTATCCGTATCCGTAGACAATATCCGCAGTTTCGGGATGCATGGCTCCTGGAGGTCAAAGAGGACTAGTCTTCGAGCATCGAATCGTGGCGGTTGACTCTCACCACTCCTTCCAGATGTTTTAGTCTGGAAATCAATTGGGACAGGTGTTCGGTATTATCGATCAGGACAGTGATATTACCATCGAATACCCCCTCGGCGGCATTGATCGAAATGGCCCGCAAAGTAGCATGCGGATCTTTGGCGATCAATTCGGTAATTTTGTTGATGATATTACCGTCCTCTTTGCCTGTCAGATTCAGGACGGTTTGATAAGAAGTGGCTCCATCGTTGGTCCAGCGGGTCTTGACGATCCGGTAAGGATAACGGCGAACCAGCTCCAGGGCATTTTTACACTGGCGGCGGTGTACTTTAATTCCTTCGCCGATGGATACGAAACCGATGATATCGTCTCCGTATACCGGATTACAGCAACGGGCGAACTTATACTCTACATTATCCACATTTTTATCGATCAGCAGTACATCTTCATCGATTTTTTTTGGACGTACCACTTTGATATCTTTAGGCGGGACGACAGGGGCCGGCTTTTCTTCCACCTGCGTCAATATCTCTTTGATTTCGGAAGGATCGTGCTTGCCGATAGCGATGCCGTGGTAAAGGTCGAGAGCGAACTTGTATTTGTAGTGCTGCATCAGTTTGCGGATCACTTCGTCGTTGAATTCGATTTTCCAGTTTTTCAGACGGCGCATCAGTGTTTCCTTGCCGATATCGGCCTGGTGGTTGATTTCTTCATTCAGGTATTGACGGATTTTATTCCGGGCTTTCGAAGTGACTGTAAAACTCAGCCAGTCGGCTTTCGGTTGCTGGTTGGCGGCAGTGATAATAGAAACCTGATCTCCGTTTTTCAAAACATATTTCAGGGTTTCATTCCGGTGATTGACAATACCTCCAACACACTTGCTCCCGATATTGGTGTGAATAGCGTACGCAAAATCCAGTAAGGTGGCTCCTGCCTGTAACGTTATTAAATCTCCTTTGGGAGTAAATACATGTACCTCTTTATCCTGGAGGTTGATTTTCATATCATCCAGTAATTCCAGCGCATTCTCATTATTGCTTTCCAGGATTTCGCGCAATTCGTTCAGCCAGTTTTCGATAATCGAATCCGAAGATCCCCCTTTGTATTTCCAGTGGGCAGCGAATCCTTTCTCGGCAATCTCATCCATACGTTCCGTCCGGATCTGTACTTCTACCCAGCGTTTGCCAGGCCCCAGCACGGTGGTCTGCAACGATTCGTATCCGTTGGATTTGGGTACAGAAATCCAGTCCCGGAGACGCTGGGGATTAGGCGTATACTTATCGGTTACGATAGAATATACCCGCCAACAGTCGGGCTTCTCATTTTCGCCGACACTGTCGATAATGAAACGTACAGCAAAAATGTCGAAAATCTCTTCAAATTCAACCTGGCTTTTCCGCATCTTATTTAAGATCGAGGCAATCGTCTTCGTGCGGTATTTCATTTTAAATTTGATACTTCTCCGGTTCATTTCTTCGGCAATCGGAGCGATAAATTCGGCAATGTAAGCCTCCCGGGCGGTTTTCGATTCCTTTAATTTTTGTTCGATCTCCCGGTAGATTTGGGGATTGGCATAGCGGAGAGCTGTGTCTTCCATCTCCGATTTGATATTGTACAATCCCAATCGATGGGCAAAAGGGATGTAAATATAGCTGGTTTCCATGGCCAGCTGTTTTTGTCCGGCCTCCGAAAGCTGTGCAGCCTGCCGTAAAGCATAGAGTTTTTCGGCCAGGAAGATCAGCTGTACGCGGATATCTTCGGCAAAACTGAGCAATAATTTTCTGAAATTCTCCGAGTTTACAATCCGCTGGGTGGCATAAATGTGGCTGATATCCTTTAGTCCTTTGATGATTTGCTCTACTTTTTCCCCGAACATCTCCCGGATTTGCTCCAGGGTGATCATTTCTTTTTCCACTGTTTTGTGGAGCATGGCACAAATGATAGAAGTCCGGCCTAAGCCGATTTCCTGGGTAATGATCAGCGTAATATCCAAAATACGGACGATCTCCTGATAGTTTAATTCCGAAGCTTCGGTTTCGTTTTGGATGGCTATCTTAAAGGCTTTACGGATCAACCGGATGTCTTCGCTCGAAATCAGGTTCCGGCAGGATTTTAACACAGCCGTATATTTACTCAATATGATCGGACGATAGGTTTGTTCTGTCATTGCGTTCATAAGTGAATCTTGTTAGAAGGTGTCGCTTTTTTCTGTTTGTAAAAATAGCGATTCTTTTGAAGATTATCGATCCGGCAATTCTATTTTTGTGTAAAAGTTTGTTGAAAAGTGTGTGTAAAGAATAAGTGTACAGAAATATGAAATCAGAAATGAACTGCTGTAATCTGCTACCATGCTGTTATCCCGGAAAATCCGGAAAATCTTTATCGGGCCGCTTGGAAAATAATACGTTGAAGTATAAACAGGGAAGGCCGGTTTAAAATTACGAGGATATGCTTGAAATCAATTTTTTATGTATATTTACGACGATCAAACGTGGGATTATTTTGAACCGTATACAACTTTTTGGAAAGGATAAAAATATAAAATATGACAACAAAAGAGAGATATGAAGGCGTATTGGGGTGGTTTGCCGGGAAAATGCCGGTAGCCGAGAGTGAATTGAAGTATAACGACCCTTTTGAATTGATCGTGGCGGTGATTCTGTCCGCCCAGTGTACCGACAAACGGGTGAACATGACGACTCCGGCTTTATTCGAACGCTTTCCCGATGCAAAGGCCATGGCTGCCGGGACAGTGGAGGAGATCTATCATTTGATCAAATCAATCTCCTATCCGAATAACAAAGCTAAGCATCTGCATGAAATGGCCCAAAAACTGGAAAGGGATTTTCAGGGAAAAGTGCCTGAGGATATGGAGTTATTACAAACGCTTCCCGGTGTAGGGCGTAAGACGGCCAATGTTGTGATGGCAGTGGCATTCCACAAACCGGCCATGCCTGTGGATACGCATGTTTTCCGGGTATCTAACCGGATCGGGTTGGTGAATAACACAAAAACGCCTTTGGAAACTGAGAAACAGTTGGTAAAAAATATTCCGGCGGAGATCTTGTCGACGGCTCATCATTGGCTGATTTTGCACGGACGTTATGTTTGTCTGGCCCGGAAACCGAAGTGTGAAGAATGTGGAATCCGGCAATGGTGCCGTTTTTTTCAGAGTAGACGGTGAAGGGGGAACGGGGAATGGAGAAAGGAAACCTCCCTTCTCCTTTTTCCTTTCTCCTACATTTACTTGTAATATATAGCTGCCCAGGCTCCGGATTTCACTTTGCCGACACCCGATAGCGGACAGGTATCGCTGTACAGTGTAAAAGGAAAATTGAAAATCATCGATTTCTGGGCTTCGTGGTGCGGACCTTGCCGGATGGAGAATCCCAATATGGTGAAACTGTACGATGATTTTAAGGACAAAGGCCTTGCTGTGATTAGTGTATCGCTTGACGAACGTAAAGCCGCCTGGACGCAAGCGATCCAAAAGGACGGTATGCCGTGGGTCCACGTGTCCGACTTAAAAGGCTGGAAAAGCGAAGTGGTGAAGTTGTACAATGTAGATTCCGTACCGTGTATTCTGGTACTTGATGAGAATAACCGGATTCTGGCCAAGAACATCCGGGCGGAAAAATTGCGGGCCTTTGTGGAAGAGCGGCTGGGAAAATAGGTTTGGGGCGTTTTATATTGCGATGGAGTTCATACCTGTTTTTTATTATAAGCCGGTTTCGATAGGAAAATCTGTAGGAATTATTTTTCTTACAGATTTTCTATATATGTTTATCCTAAAAATGTAGAATTATTCTGGTACTTGTTCGTCTCCGGTGACCCGATCGCTTCCGCCGGTCATCTTGCTTTTTCTTTCACTGACCGGCGGAACTCCTCGCAAGCTCGTCAGACACCACCGGTCGGACGTTCAGAAAAAGCAAGACGACACTCGCCAGAGCTCCAATGGTCCCCGAACACGAATACCTTCGACTCCCGTCATCACTGCCTGGCAAGCTAAACCGGACCTGAAAACCATAAATTTCAACGAAAAAAGATTTTCCGGTAAAGTAACCCAACTATCCATAATCCGATAGAGGTGAGCCGGTATTTTATTCTATAAAATTTTTCTAATTCTTCCTTTGCCAGGTCGTGTTAACGTGAGATGCAGGGTTTTATGGCGGAAGACCATTGGAGCAGGAACGAGTGTCCGGTTAGGTTTTCCGAACGCCCGAC
>NZ_LARL01000101.1:0-7791 GCF_000980295.1 Odoribacter sp. N54.MGS-14
GATCCCAGGGCCGGATTTACATCGGGTATCATCTACAACAACAATATCGTTACCGAAGAGGATTTTCCGACAGTCGTCGCCCTACTCGAAGACGGACGTTTTTCGGCCGAACTGTCTTTAGACAACCCCACTAGCGGTAATATCAGCTTCACTCCGTTCAACCTTCCTTTCTACATCGAACCGGGCGACACCCTGACAATCTTCATCGATTGGGAAGACCTGTTACAGGCCGATCGTTACCGGGACCGTCGTTTCAAAGATTTTCAAACCTTACGGTATATGGGCTCTTCTTCAAAAATCAACGCCGACCTGACCAAAGCCGGGATCCATATTCAAAGGGAAGGGAATATCCATTTCAGAGAACAAGCCAAACAATTGACTCCGACGGCATTCAAAATCCAGGCTATGCAAAAACTCGAAGACAAATTAAACACCCTGGATCGGTTGAACCGTCAATATCATTTCAGTCCCAAATCCATGCAAATCCTGGAAACCTACATTAAAACCGATATCGCAACTCATATCCTGGACTTTGCTACCACCCGGAAATATTTCCAAAACGAGGAGCCGGAAAACAAAATCCTGCAAGCCGAAGTTCCTCAAGATTACTATGACTTCCTGAAAGAAATGCCGCTAAACGACCCCAACCTGCTTATTCCCTATGAAAATTGGGTATTTTTCAACCGTTTCGAATATATCCCTCCTTTCGAACAAGCCTACAAAATTTCCGCCCAATATGAAGTATCGGGGTTTCCCCGACTGATCGAAACCGAATGGAAAATAAAAGACAGCATCTGTTACCATTCTCTTCAGCTCGAACCCAACTTGAGTTATGACATTATAAAAATACGGGATCTGAGCACAAACCTCAAAAACTTGCAACGCAGTACAGCCGACAGTCTTGTAGCCCTCACATTAAAAGAAGTAAAAAACCCCTATCTCCGTCAAAAAGCCCATTACCTGCTCGAAAAATACTGTCCCCGGGAAATCAAGGCTTCCCGAGCATTACCAGCAGGAAAAGGTGCCGATATCTTCCGCAAAATCATCGCTCCTTACCAGGGGAAAGTGATCTACGTCGACTTTTGGGCTACGAGCTGTGGTCCTTGCCGGGCAGATATTCAAAACATGAAACCGCTCCGGGAACAGTATAGTGGAAAAAATATCGTATTCCTGTTCATCACAGACGAAAAATCTTCACCTATAAACGATTACAACCGATTCACAGCCGATCTGCAAGGAGAAAAATTCCGGATACCGGAGGACGAATACAATTATCTACGGGAACTTTTCCAAATCAATGGAATCCCGCACTACGAAATCATCAACAAACGGGGAGAAGTAGTCAATACAGCCTTTTACCGGCAAAATAAAAGCGATTTATTCGATACGTTGATAGAAGAACAGTAGAAACGGAAATAACGGATAAAACAGATAAAACAGCAGAAACAGCTGCTTTTACCGTTTTATCCGTTTATACCGCTTTCACCGTTTACTCACAAACTCCCGGATAAAGGCGGTCGTTTCGTCGATACCGTAAACGGAAGAGCTGATACACAAGTCGTAAGATTCTGCAGCCCCCCAGATTTTATCGGTATAGTAATTATAATAAGAAGCCCGGGATTTATCTGCTTTCCGGATATATTCCTCGGCTTCTTTCTCTTCGATATGAGCATACTCGACAGCTCGCCGGATCCGGTCCTCCATACGGGCACTGATAAAAACGCTTATGCAATTTTCATTATCCCGCAAGATATAGTCTGCACAACGGCCAACCAGGATACACGACTGTTCGGCAGCCACTTTACGGATCACATCCGACTGAATCTGAAACAACGATTCGTTCGACAGGTAATCGTTACTTTGAAAAATGGCGTTATTCATCGAAAAACCCATAGCTAAAGCTTTCAGCAGGCTACCGGAATTCCGTTCGTCCGCTTTCTCGAAAAATTCACCGCATATGCCGCTTTCTTTCGAAGCCAGGTTGATCAATTCTTTATCGTAAAACGCAATACCCAATTGTTCAGCCAGCTTCTTACCGACATAGCGGCCACCGCTACCGTACTGTCTTCCGATGGTGATGATTATTTTCTTTTCCATAAATATCAGTTTACAAACTCTATTACAAAGCTACCGAATCTTTTGTATTATTCAATCCCCCGGTCTTGAATTTCTTCAATTGCCAGCCCAACATCAACCCGGTTGTAATCGAAGCGATAAAATCCGCTACCGGAATACTTCCCCAAACGCCGTCAGTACCCCAATAATGCGGCAGGATAAGAAGACAGGGCAATAAAAAGATCAATTGGCGGGTTAAAGACAGGAAAATCGCTTTTCCGGCCATCCCGATCGACTGGAAAAAACTCGAGGATACCATCTGGAAACCGACCAAAGGGAAAAACAAAAGAATCAGGCGCATCCCATGTTCGGCAATATCGATCAAATCGGAATCACCGGTAAACATCCGGATAATCGTCCGTGGAAAAATCTGACAGATCAAAAATCCCAGAGTGGTCACGGTAATGGCACATAAGGTCGTATATTTCAATACCTGAATCATCCGGGACAGCTGCCGGGCACCGAAATTATATCCGGCAATAGGTTGCATCCCCTGATTAAATCCCATAACGATCATGATGAACAAAAACACAATACGGTTGACGATCCCATAAGCTCCGATATACATATCTCCCCCGAAATCTTTCAATCCATTATTGATCAGCAAAACGATCAGACAACTACAAAGATTCATCAGGAAAGGCGACAACCCGATAGCCAGCATTCCTCCGACAATATGCCATCTGACCTTGAAAATTCCTTTTTGAAAACGAATAAAACTTTTCGGACTGGAAAAATGGTACAACACCCCGAGCAAAGCCAAAAACTGGGCACAGATCGTCCCCAGGGCAGCTCCCTTGATTCCCATATCCAAAACAAAAATGAAAAGTGCATTCAGCACTCCGTTGATCAAGACGGCAAACAACGTCGCCATCATCGCCCTTTGCGGGTAACCCGAAGCCCTCATCACCTCATTGAGCCCCATATAAATATGAGTAATGAGGTTACCATAAAGGATTACCTTCATATAATCGCGGGCATACGGCAAAGTGTCCGCACTGGCCCCGAAAAAATAAAGGATCGGATCCAGAAAAATCAGGCATACCGTCATAAACAAAAAACCGATCACGGTATTCAGCAAAAGTACATTCCCGAGCACCGCCTCGGCACTTTTCAAATCCTTTTGTCCCATCTTCACAGACACCAGTGTAGAAGCTCCTACTCCCACCAGAGAGCCGAAAGCCGCCGCCAGATTAATAAAAGGGAAAGTCACGGCCAAACCGGCAATTCCCAATGCCCCCACCCCGTGTCCGATAAAAATACTGTCCATCATATTATACAACGAAGCAGCGGTCATTGCTACGATCGCCGGGACAGCATAACGCATCAATAATTTCTTAATATCCTCTGTTCCTAAAGACAGAGGCGATTGTTCCGACATAAAATAAATTTTAAAATTAAACACTCATGCCACCCACCTCCTACTAAAAGTCTTTTTTTTTACTTTCTACCTTTCTCCCCGCCTTTACCCTCTCCCTTTCCAGCTTTTACCCTTTAGTTTCTACTCTTCAGCCTTTAGCTTTTAACCTTTAGCCTTTAACTTTTAGCTTCTACCCTCTATCATCTCCCTCAACGCCCCGATCGCCTCCTCTTCCGGGACAGCAGTACGCACCATTTTCCGGCCTTTATACAGGTTTACCTTTCCATTCCCTGCACCGACATAGCCATAATCGGCATCTCCCATCTCTCCGGGTCCGTTGACCACACAACCCATGACAGCGATTTTCAGCGTATTCAGATGTCCGAACGCTGCTTTCACCTTAGCCACCGCACCCTGCAAATCGAACAATGTCCTTCCACACCCCGGACAACTGATAAATTCTGCCTTATACCGACGCACTCCGGCAGACTGTAAAATATTCCGGCTCAATTCCAAAGGGAAAGTCAGGTCCTCTATTTCCGGTGTTTCGATCCAAAGACCACCGGCAAGACGGTCGAGGAAAAAACCGCCCAATTGTGAAGCCGCCACAAGACGGATTCGTTCTTTCTCCTTCCCCGGCACGACAGCCCGGATAATCGCCGGATTAGTCAGGCCGGCCTCCTGTATCCGGCGGAATATTTCCCGGTAAAGGCGATATTCGACAGGCAGTGCCAAAACCAACACCGCTTTCCCATCCTGCCGCAACCGGCCGGTTAAATCGGCATCCAGTTCTTCGGACCGGCAGATCTGCACCAATCTGTACTTGCTATCGATCGTCTGTTCCCCCTTTTTATATGCTCCGACACTGCATAACGGAGAAGCATTCCGGTTATAGACATGAGCCATATCCAGAATCTCCAGAGGTACGATAACCCCTGTATCCGGGGGTAATTTAGTCAATTCCGGTCCCAATGTCCCGGTATAAATCCATTCCGGTGCTTTTATACCGACATGCAAACGGTCACCATATACCGGATCATTGACCTCATTTACGGTAAAACCGATCCGGTTCATCACCTGTTCGTCCAATACGGTTACTCCCGTCAATCCGGCCACGATACAAGGTTTCGAACACTCTCCTTTCAATGGGGTCCACCCTTTCAGATACTCCGGTTCGGAACAGATCCGGGCCAATTCGCAAGCCACAGGAATCTCGGCTTCGGGTTCCTCGGTCAGGGACACCCGGATCGTATCCCCGATTCCTTCATTCAACAGGGTTCCGATCCCCACTGCCGAACGGATACGTCCGTCTTCACCCTCACCGGCTTCCGTAACTCCCAAATGCAAAGGATAACACATTCCCTCAGCCTCCATTTTCTCCACCAGTAAACGTACGGCATCCACCATAGTCCGGCAATCGCTCGATTTCAGCGAAATCACCACATCTTTAAAGTCACAAGCCTGACACACCCGCAAATACTCCATCGTAGCCTCCACCATTCCCGCCGGGGTATCTCCATAGCGGCTCATAATACGATCGGACAACGAACCATGATTCGTACCGATGCGGACAGCCGTTCCATATTGCCGGCAAACCTCCAGAAACTCCGTAAATTTCTGCCGCAGGATTTCCAATTCAGCTGCATACTCCTCATCGGTATAGGTCAGCTTCTTAAAAGTGGCCCGTTTATCCGCAAAATTTCCCGGATTTATCCTCACCTTTTCCACATAACGGGCGGCAACCGAAGCAGCCTCAGCAACAAAATGAATATCCGCAGAAATCGGAGTCGTATATCCCCGTTCACGCAAACGACGGTGTATTTCCCCGAGCATCTCCGCTTCCTTCACTCCCGGAGCAGTAATCCTCACCAGCCGGCCACCGGCCTCGATAATCCGGATCGCCTGTTCGACACAAGCATCCACCTCCCGGGTCGACGTATTCAGCATCGATTGAACCAGCACCGGTTCTTCCGATGAAAGAACCACATTTCCTATTCGAACAGCAGTTGTTTTCCTTCGCATAATTTTCTTATTAGATCTTCCACGTGATCATACTCTTCATATTCTTCGTATTCCGGGGATTCCGGATATCCTTTCCCTCAGGGGTATAAAGAAAATCCAATTCTTCCCGGAAAACTTCGTACACCTTGTGCCGCACCACCTTCGAAGTTGAATTGACCGTTCCGTTCTGTGCCGTCAGAGGTTCCGGCAAGATCCCGACAACAGCAGGTAACCAGCGTTCGGGAAACATCCCTTCATACATGCCACCCTTACGGAATTTCATCAGTTCCTCATTCAATTTCGTCAGCATCAGCTTACAAGCTTCAACCGTTCCGGGTTCTTCTTCCCGTTGTTTTACATATTCGGTCAGAGCTGTTTTATTCGGAACGATCAGGCCGGCCGTATAAGGCGACTGATTATTGTACAACACACAATAATCGATATAGGGGGATAATTCGGCAATAGCTTCTTCGATTCCTTCGGGGCTATATTTTTCCCCGTCGCCGGCAATCAGCAGTGATTTAAAACGTCCCGATACAAACAACGACCCGTCTTCACCGAGATAACCCCTGTCTCCGGTATACAACCAGCCGTCGCGGATCGTCCCGGCCGTAGACTTCTCATTCTTCCAATATCCTTTCATCACATTCTTCCCCCGGATGACGATCTCTCCCTTTTCTCCTTTCTTCACTTCTGTCCCTGTTTCGTCACAAATCTTCAATTCCAAAGGTTTCACTACCTGTCCCGAAGACCCGAAACGGTAACGTTGCGGACAATTGGAACTAATCACCGGAGAAGCTTCGGACAATCCGTACCCTTGCAACATCGGGATACCCAGGGTACAGTAGTATCTTTGCAATTCCGTATCCAGTAAAGCCCCACCCCCGACAAAAAATTGCAGGTTACCGCCAAAAATTTTCCGGATCTTCGAAAATACCAGTATATCCATCAGCTTCACCACAGGCCACAGTAGCATACGTCCGCCTTTCCCCCGGAAATTTCCCTGACCATGATAGTAATATCCCCATTTCAGTCCCAGTCCGTAAAGTTTCCGGATCAGCCATCCCCGTTGCCGGATACCCGTCTCGATACTCCTCCGGAAATTCTTGGCCAAAGCAGGAACGCTCAGCAACACATGCGGCTTTATCTCTTTCATATTCAACGGAATATTACGCAGATATTCCATCGGTGACTTACCGAAATCGACGGCTGCCAACGAAGCCCCGTTATACATAAACGAATAAATCCCGACGGTATGTGCAAAACTATGATCCCAAGGTAAAAAAAGCAAAATCCGGAAATATTCCGGAATACGGATCAGGGAATCGGATTGCAACACGTTACTCACATAATTCTCATGGGTAAGCATAATTCCTTTCGGCTCGGCCGTCGTTCCCGAGGTATATGAAATATTGGCCAGATCGGCCCCACTAACTGTTGCGGCCTGTTTTTCCAACATTCCAGGGTACTCTGTCACCCAACGTTTTCCTTCATCTTTCAGACGTTCGAAAGAATTATATTTTCCTTCCTCAGCCGAAGAATAACGGATGACATAAATCTTTTCGATTTCGGGAAGTTCAGCTTCTATCCGCCGCAAAGTCGCTACATAATAATCCGATACGATCAGGAAACGGGCCCCGGAATGGCGGACACGAAATATCAATTCTTTATCCGTGAGTTTAATACTCAGGGGAACATTCACACCACCGGCATATAAAATACCCAATTCGGCGAACACCCAATCGTTACATCCCTCACTCAGCAAAGCAACGCGATCGCCCTTCTGCAAACCTCCGGCCAGCAAACCGGCCGCCACATCACCCACTTCCCGGCGAGTTTGCCGATAGGTCACCGACCGATACCCCCCTTCACGCTTTTCCCACAAATAAGCATTTTCCGGAAACTTCAGGCAACTCCGTTCCAGCAAATCGATCAATGTATGCAACTCCCCGTTCTTCATGGGGACAAAGATACAAAAACGTGCGTTCAAGGACAAACTTCAGGGAATAATCTCCCGTTTTCCCAAATGACGGGGACCTTTATGGACAACGATGTCGATAAAAACTTTCACCCGGGCCAATAATTCCCGGACCCGGGTCTTAACACCATTATAGACATCGACATCTTTCGCATTAAAACCGACGGCTTCGATTCCATTCCGCCCGGCAATATACAGGGCTCTCTCGTTATGAAACCGTTGGGAGATGATAGTAAACCGATCCTGTCCGAACACTTTTTCCTGACTTCGTCATTGCGTACCCCAAAATTCTTCGTCAAAGAGTTTAGCTATTTTCTGATGCCTTGCCATCAGCATG
>NZ_LARL01000099.1:0-7762 GCF_000980295.1 Odoribacter sp. N54.MGS-14
AATCATTGACAATCAATACAATATATCCTATTCTTCGGGTATACTGCTTCATTGTCAATTAACCAGGAGCCTGCGGGATCCTATGACTTTATAAACATTATGGACTTTATAAACTTTCAACTAAATTAAACGACGTTTTCTTGGTTATTCTCCTTGCTATTATAAACACAGGAAAAACCTAAAAACGGGTGAAGAAAAATTGAAAAAAAATTAGTATTACAAAAAATTATTAAATAACAATCTAAGTACAAAGTTCCCATATACCATCCACTATTTCAGCATATAACTGCCATTATTTATAATCGCTTTATTTTTACTTTGAATCCAAAGATGTATATTATCTTGTCTTTGAAATTTATAAAACTTTTTACTACGCTGAATTTTTCCGGAATATCCACAAATATATCCAATAAGTCGTTCGAATATGGAGAAGTCCAATCATCTATTCTGTCTGGAGACAATTTCTCCAAACAGAACACATGACTGTAAAAACAGGAATTATTTTTGAATCCGAATTCCGTCCAGACAGAAGTAGGCAGGGGTACGCATACGACCTGTGCCCTCTTCGATATCGGTAGATTCGAGATCGAAAACTATTTTATCGACAACACCCAAAGCAGACAAATCTACGGGATACCAATCGTTAACTACCCTGCTCCAATCCGGATTTTCAGGATCACCTTTACGTGTACACAAATAAAAGTTTACCGTTCCGGTTTGTGTGTTATCTTTAAATCCTTTGATAATCAATTTAAAATAATCCTTGTCCTCATCGACTAATTTCTTTACTCCTCCGGGGACATTAGAATACCATACTCCTTTTTTGTCGGCACTCCCGGGGATATTCGGATTGGCTACGGGAGCTTCCGGCGTACCGTATTGATCCCCATACACCATTGCCAGGTAGGCATAAGTAGTGTTAGCTACCAGTATATGTTCTACAACCGCAGGTTTTTCCAAGGTAAAATAAGCATCGTCGTCTTTTACACAAGCGACGGCATAAATTTCATTGGCATTCGGGAAACGGGTATAGACACTGTAGATATTGGAATCCAAAGCTTCCTGAGTAGCCGTCCAGGTGAAAGAACGGTTGTTACGGTTCGAATAGGCAAAACCACTATACGTGCCGTCCGGATTCTTGACGGTATTAAATTTCACTCCATTTGTATGAGCAGCTTTCGAAGTAAAACCGCCATCCGGAATCTGATGCGTAAAACGTCCCAGTTCCAATTCATTCATCGTCACATCATTCGGGATGCTTACCAAAACATCTTTATCGTCGGAACAGGCACTCAAACCTGCCCATATCATGATTACAGCTAAAAATTTTCTCATAATTTCAAATTTTAACACAGAAATAACTCAACTTCTATTTCCCTAATCCCGGATTCTGATCCACCAGTTTATTCTTCAATCGTTCGGCTTCGGGAATCGGCCAGCAATATTTATCTGCCGAAAAATCAACATCTTGTTTCAACGTATAAATCCAGGGTTTATTCTGAGCCGGACTGGCATCGGTATCATTGATAAAACGTAAAGATGCAAAGTATTCGCTCCCGTTTTCAAGGAATTGTTCCACACAGATCTCCCGGAAAATCGTCCGTAACAATTCTTTTTTAGAAGAAGCCGACAAAGCAGGCAATACCGGATTGGTTCGTTTGGAACGCATTTCATTCAGCGGAGCCAAAGCATCGGCAACGGAATAATCGTCCAGCCGGGCTTTCAATTCGGCTTCCATCAGATAAAGTTCGGCATAACGAAAATAATAAGCCGTATAAGGAGCATCGGGAGTATCGTTCCGTCCTCCGTGATACAGTTTCTTCAATGCCCAAACATTTTTTGTATCCCAGGTTTCCGGAGCCCGAACCGAGTCCATGACCACCGTATAGCGGGGATCTTCCTTGATCCAACCGTCGAAGATATCGTAATAGGTATTGTTATATCCTATAGCATAAGAATAGGTAAACTCACTCCAGGCACAATTGGTAATATCCCCCATATAACGGGTCCACAATACTTCCCCGGATTCCCAACCTTTCTCGTACATTTCAGCCAGATCGGCTTCCATTTTCCAGCTACCCGGAGCATCTTTCTTCACAGTAAGCACCAAATCCAGCGCATCTTTCAAGTCCTGTACATCACCGCGCATCACTCCCCGGTTCAATAACAACTTCGCTTTCAATACCTGTGCCAATTGTTTCGATAAATAGCGGGGAGTAGTAAAATCGGGTAAATACTTCAACCCCGGTTCCAAATCTTCAAAAATTTTCTGATAAGATTCTCCGACAGTGATTCGGGGAACCTGCAAATTACTCAGATTGGACATCTGATCGCGGTATAAAATACCATAAGCACAGTCGTCGGCTTCCCACCAGTGTCCGAACATCCAGAATAAATTAGCATAAGCCCAGGCCCGCATACATCTGGCCTCGGCGATCAAAGCCTCTTTTGTTTCGGGCGAAGGATATAACTTTACATCCAGATTAGTCAAAGCGATAACTGCAGCATTCGCTGAATTTACCAACCCATACCAAGATTGCCAAATCGCCCCGAAATCATTGCTGCCTTCTTTATAGGTCATATTGTAATTCGGATTATTATAATTCCATACTCCAGCCTGCGAAGCCCACCTTCCAGCCAGTTCTCCACCGAAATTAGACGATTTCGCAATAATAGAATACATACCGTTGATAATATTCTTCGCTCCGTTATAATCCGTCACTGCATTTTCCAGGGTCAGATTGTATTTCGGACTTTGATCCAGAAAATCTTCGCAGGAAGCCAATATTCCGGCCAAAAATAAGATTAGGTATATCGAATAAGTTCTCATATTCAGCTTATTTTAATGTTAATTTGATTCCAAAATTATAGGTACGGGCAGAAGGATAGGTACTATAGTCGATTCCCATGTTATAAAAAGCACTATAAGTAGTACTAAAATTCCCCTGTGGGTCCATACCCGGATATTTCGTCCAGGTAAACAGGTTTGTGGCCTGGAAAGTGAATTCCACTGCATTCAAAATACTATTTTTATAGAGGTGTTTCGGTAAACGATAAGATAAATTCAATGCGGTCATCCGCAGATAGGAAGCATCGTGAATATATCGGTCGGTAATAATACTGTTACTCCCCCAACCATAATACATCGCCCGTGGATAAGATGCATTTACCCCGGGATTCACCGTCCAGGAATCCAATATCCGGTTAGAAGTATTATATACATTCATATCTCCTGAACTATTTTTTTCTTCGTCCCAAAAACGATCCCCTCCGACAGAATAAGAAAATACAGCATTCAACATCAATCCTTTCCAATACAACGTACTACCGAATCCTCCGAAGAAATCCGGATTAGCATTTCCGATCACGGTACGATCCCCGTCTGCCGTGATTTGTCCGTCCCCATCCAGATCCATAATATACACATCTCCCTGACGTTCATAATTATAATCGTCCCGATAATATTTCAGGGTTCCGGTTTTCGGATCGATGGTCTTCAAACCGACCAGTTCTTCATTAGTCATAAATAAACGACCGGCATCTTTATAGCCGTAGAATCTCCCGGTTTCACCTCCTTCTTCTATTTTAAAATAATCATAAGCTCCGCCACCGAAATAACCGTCTGAACTGTTTAACTTTTCCAGGGTTGTCCGATTACGGGCAATGTTAAAATCGACATTCCAGGTCAGGTCTTTTTGTACATTTTTGATAATATCTACCCGGACATCGAACTCGATTCCCCGGTTTTTCAATGAACCGATATTTTGATAAACACTAGAGAAAGAAGAGGAAGTCGGCACAGGATCGCTATACAATAAGTTATCTACTTTTTTCTGATAATATCCCAAAGTACCCCGTATCCGGTCGTCCCAGAAACCATAATCCAAACCGACTTCTTTCTGTATCTGTTCTTCCCATTGCAGAATATCATTTCCTAAAGAAGAGGGTACGATGCCGGCAGCGCCGTTATAGGTTGCCGATCCCATTAATGTCCGCCAATCATAGGCTCCCAGATTCTGTGATCCGGTTTTTCCGACAGATCCCCGTAATTTCAGATAAGAAACGATATTGGAATAATCTTTCATAAAATTTTCTTCGGTAATGATCCAGGCAACCGCACCGGAAGGGAAATATCCCCAACGTTTATCCGGGCCGAACTGAGAAGAACCGTCTGCCCGGAAATTCAGGGTCAGTAGATAGCGATTGTTGAATTTATATTCCAAACGCGATAAGAAAGAAGCCAAAGTATTAGAACTGTAACTACTGGAAATACTATTCTTTTTAGCAGCACTGTTTAAATTAGTCAAAACCTGGTCATCGGGGAAACCGCTACCGGAAGCTTTCAACCCATCTGATTCATACTTCTCGATAGAAAAGCCGACCAATCCCACCAAACTATGCTTCTTCCAGGTATTCACATAATTCAACGTATTGTCCCACATGTAAGTATAGCTTTCATTTTTACTGACACTGGCAGAACTTTCTGCTCCATCATACCAGGCAATGGTATAAGTGTTGTATTTATTCACATTATATTGAACCGTACCGGAAGTACGGAAAGTCAATCCTTTGATAATATCCCATTCCAATCCTAATGTTCCGGAAAAATTCCGTCCTTTGGCTTCATCGGTATCCATCAGTGATAATAACGGGTTTTTCGTATAGTAATCGATCATATTGATTGTTCCGTCTTCATTATAAGCAGGCACATCCGGCCGCATATCGAGAATTTCACCGATCATATTGTCTTTATCATTAGCCGTACGGGCTGTAGCTCTCAAATCCAATTTAAACCGAATAATATCCCGAACTGCAGCATCAAAATTAAAACTACCCCCCAACATTTTGGAATTACCACCTTTGACGATACCTTTCTGGTCTTTGTAATAGATAGAAGCACTATAAGAAGATTCTTTGGAACCTCCACGTATCCCTATACTGTAATCCTGGGTGGCAGCATTCCGGGTCATCAGATCCCACCAATCGGTATCTCCATTTCCATAAGCATCTTTCAGATAGAACTCATCGGTCAGGGAATGTAAATCAAACTGGCTATGATTAATGTGAGAATTAAAATAAGTTTCGTCCACATATTTTCTGGTGAAATAGTCCAGTGAACCTCTCGTAAACAAACTCATCGCACAAGCAGCTTTCGACACCCGGATATACTCATCTGCGGTCAATACCCGGAAATCATTGGCATTCATCGTCTGTATTCCATAACGGGCAGAGAACTCCAATTGAGGCTTCATACCAGCTTTTCCCCTCTTCGTAGTCACCAATACGACACCGTTAGCAGCCCGCGAGCCATAAATAGCTGTAGCGGAAGCATCTTTTAAGATATCGATACTTTCTACATCGGTCAAATTTAAATTATACAACGTATTGGATACATCTCCGGAAGTACTGGCATTATACTCGGGAACTCCGTCGATCACCCACAATGGCTGTGAATCACCCGACAGAGAAGAAGATCCCCGGATAATAACAGACACCGGTGAAGTCGGGGAAGCCGAACTGATCATCACATTTACTCCCGGTGCTTTTCCCTGAAGCATAGACTGTATCGTCGCCCCCATCGGAGCCGTTTCCATATCCTTACTTCCCAAACGGGTAACCGCACCCGTCATATCCTTTACCTTTGTCGTTCCATATCCCACCGCAACCGCTTCTTCCAAACGGTTCATCTCTTCTTCCAGGGTTACATCGATTACATTTTTAGGCCCCACAGTCACTTTCTGTGATTTCATTCCCATAAATGTAAAATTTAGTGCCAGATCAGGCGCCTCGGGACATTCCAGGGAATATTTCCCTTCATTATCGGTAGCCACACCGATGGTGGTACCGTCGACCAAAATAGTCACGCCCGGCAGAGGATCTCCACTCGTATCGGTCACTTTACCGGAAATCTTCCTCATCCGTACCTGCGGGACATTTTCCGACTGGCGGCTACGACGAATCACAATCGCATTATTCTCCCGGACGTATTTCAAATCGGTACCTTCCAGGCATTTGTTCAATATCGCATCTACCTGCGTATTTTTCATGTCGATATCGATTCCTTTCACCGAAGCAATATCCTCATCGCTATACATAAACACCAGCTGTGTCTTCTCTTTCAATTCCCAAAGAATTTCTTCCAGAGAAGCATTTTGTTTTTTCAAACTGACTGTTTGTGCACTCGCTAAAGCGAACACCTGGGACATAACACATAAAAGAAGTACGAATGTAAGCTTCATCCGTAGCAGAACTTTAGACAATTTTCCCGAATAAGAGAAACTGCCGTTTCGGTTTTTCTTCATACTTTTGTAATTGGTTAAGTTTAACTATGTTATTAACTAAAGAAGGGCCGGAAATTTTTGACGCCGATTCCGGTCCTTATTTTTTATTTCAAACTGAATGTGATTACGTTGCCTTTTCTGTACACAACCACTTTGTCCATGGCCCGGATCAGTCCGAGTATGGTATCGATATGATCGTAACGCCCCAGATTAGCGGACAGACGTAAATCCCTCACATCTGCGCCGCTATAAAACACTTCGATATCGTACCAACGGGCGAGTGTATTCATTACTTCTTCCAGACGTTGTTTTCTAAAAACAAACATTCCTTCCGTCCAATCGGTATATAAATGGGTATCTACTTCTTTCACCTCGATTTGTCCGGTGAGTTTATCTAAAGAAAACTGCTGGGAAGGTAAAAGCCGGAAAGTATGTATCTTGTTTTCCGGTCCGGTAACCGTCACCGCTCCTTCCACCAAAGTTGTATGTACAATTTCTTCCTCGGGATAGGATTTCACATTAAAACGGGTTCCGGTCACTTGTATGTGCATATGTTCCGTTTCTACGATAAAGGGCCATTCCGTCGCTTTTTTCACTTCGAAAAATGCTTCTCCGCGCAAATATACCCGTCGCTCGTTCCCCACAAATTTTACCGGATAACGCAATTCGGAACCACAATTCAGCCAAACTCCGGAACCATCGGCTAAATATATTTTATAGTCGGCACCGGCAGGGATTTTCACCGTATTGTAAACCAACTCTTCGCAGGAATCGACGGTATAAGTAAGTGTATCCTGCCGATAAGCCAAATAACTTTGAGTAGAGTTACTGATGTGTATGCCATTTTCTTCCCATAGCTCGACAATTTGTTTTTCCAAATCGATATGTTGTCCATTAGCTAAAATCAATTCCGCACTTTTTTTACCGATTAATTCTGCCTCCCGGACCACTTTCACCGTTTCTATTTCTGTCGGCTGCCAAAGCATACCGATCAGGAGGAATATAAGGCCACTGGCAGCAACGACACCTATTCTCCTCATTCCCCATCCGCTTTTCTTTTGGACATTTACTTCAAACTGTTCCCACTCTTTTGCCAAGTTGATCATCTCCCCTTTATCCACTCTGAGGTAAGCTTCCCGATAGTCTCTCACTCTCTCAAACAGCTGTCGGTGATCGTTGTCCAACAGCCATTCCTGAAATTTTTTCTCTTTCAAAGTTTCAGGATGTCCAAGGTGTTCCAATAGATATTCCAGCTCTTGAGGATCTAACAACAACATAAAGGTTCGATTCTTTTTGCGGGTTTCCGCAAAAAGAATAACGGACAGATGATAATGGATAATGGACAATTATTGGAAGCTTCACTTCCATTAAATAAAGAAAAATGAGAAAAGAAAACGAGAATAAAATCATTGACAATCAATACAATATATCCTATTCTTCGGGTATACTGCTTCATTGTCAATTAACCAGGAGCCTGCGGG
>NZ_LARL01000102.1:0-7469 GCF_000980295.1 Odoribacter sp. N54.MGS-14
TCCTCACGCAACAAAGCATTCAACAAGGTACTCTTTCCTACATTCGTATTGCCGACAATAGCTACAGGTACCCCATTTTTAATCACATTTCCCAAAGAAAAAGATCTACACAAGCGGGTCAGTAATTCATCGATATTTCCGGCAATACGTCTCAATTCCGAACGATCGGCAAATTCAACATCTTCCTCTGAAAAATCCAGCTCCAACTCAAGCAAGGAAGTAATATGTAACAATTCGGCCCGCAATTTCATCAATTCAGCTGAAAAGCCACCTTTCATTTGCTTCAGAGCCATCCGATGCGATGCAGCCGAAGAAGAGGCGATCAAGTCTGCAACCGCTTCTGCCTGCGACAAATCCATTTTTCCGTTCAGGAAAGCCCGTTGCGTAAATTCGCCGGGAGTAGCCAGCCGGGCCCCCTGATTCACCAACAGCTGCAATAAACGCTGTTGGATATACAAGGAGCCATGACAAGCGATTTCTACAGACTCCTCCCCTGTGAATGAATGAGGTGCATGAAAAATAGTCACCAGGACTTCATCCAACAAACAACCTTCTTCAAGGATCCTGCCGAAATGCACTGTATTCGCTTTCGCGCCGGTCAGTTTTTTCCCGGATGGAGACTCGAAAATCCGGTCGGTAAGAGCGATACAACCCGTCCCGGACATTCTCAAAACTGCGATAGCTCCGATTCCGGGAGCCGTCGATACAGCGCAAATTACCTCAGAAGTTTCCATGATAGCCAGAATTTATCGTTTTATAAAATCAATTTTATCATTTTTTTAGAAGCGTCATTCCCAATATGGCATAAAATATGCAAAACCTTTCCTAACAGCTATTTCTGACAAAAGTACTCTTTTTTACTGACATGACAGAAACGAAGTTTTATACTTTTTTAAATACAGGTTGAAAACTATTGGAGAAATTAACACGTATATGAGGGAAATTAATAAACGGTGATATATGATAACAATCTGAATAACCGGATATAATATAAAACAACTAAATAAAAACGACCTATTATGAAACGAGTATTATTTTTATTGCTGGTATCTGTATTTATGCTGCCCGCTTTCCATAGCGAAGCACAGGTACAAGGAACACAAACTCCGACTCATTATCAGGAGCTAACCAAACAACAACAACGACAAGTGAAGCGGGATCTTCGCAAGAAAGCCCGTGAGGTTGCTAACCAACAAGCTTTCAACGCTGCTGTAGATGCTTTGAAAGACCGGAATTGGGTATTAATGGCCAGTACACTTTATGGCCCCAGAGGTTCAGCTATACCTGTATCCGACAATACCAACTTCATCCAATTTAAAGGCAATACCGTGTATGTACAGTTAGCTTTCAACGGCATTGCTGGTCCGAACGGTCTTGGTGGAATCACCGTACAGGGTACTCCTTCACAAATCACCACCAATACGGATAAACATGGAAATATCACTTATTCCTTCTATGTGAACGGAATCGCTTTAACCGCCCAGGTTGTGGTCAATCTGAGTGCAGGCAGTAACTATGCCAATGCAACGGTTTACCCGATGATGAACGGTAATAACCTGACTTTCTCCGGAACTCTTGTTCCCACCTCACAATCCGGAATCTTCAGAAGTGGATTCATCAGTTATTGACCGGAAGTTTATAAATTACGGCTTTATACTTAAAGCCGGTAAAATAAAAGGCGCCTTGCGGGGCGCCTTTTTACGATCGTTGTTAATCTAATTATTTTGCCTTTTCCAATTCGACAGTAAAGTGGCGCATGATCGGAAATTCTTTCGTAATTACATAACCACGGGTAATGGATTCGCGGCGATCATATACATTTTTCAGTGCAGCAGCTATTACATCCATATGATTATTGGTATAAGTACGGCGCGGAATAGCCAGCCTTAATAATTCCAGGCGGGGATAACGGTTTTCGCGGGTTACCGGATCCCGGTCGGCCAATATCGAACCGATCTCCACACCACGGATTCCGGCTTCAAGATACAACTCTACTCCCAACGTCTGAGCGATAAATTCTTCTTTAGGTACATGAGTAAGTACTTTCTTGGCATCCACAAAAATCGCATGTCCACCGGCAGGACGCTGATAAGGTATTCCGTATTCATCCAATTTCGCCCCCAAATATTCCACCTGTTTAATCCGGGTTTCGAGGTATTCGAATTCAGTACCTTCATCCAATCCCTGTGCCAAAGCATTCATATCCCGGCCCGACATTCCGCCATAGGTAATAAACCCCTCGTTCATGATACAGAACATCTGGCATTTTTTCCACAACTCTTCGCTTTTGAATGCTACAAATCCACCCATATTCACAATCGCATCTTTTTTCGAAGACATGGTCATGATATCGGCATAAGAGAACATTTCTTTTACAATCTCTTTGATGGATTTGTTTTCATACCCTTTTTCCCTTGTTTTAATGAAATAAGCATTCTCTGCAAAACGGGCAGAATCGATCTGCAGGTTCACTCCGTACTTTTTACAAAGGGCAGATACTTCCCGAATATTCTGCATAGATACGGGCTGACCTCCGGCGGTATTATTCGTAACGGTCAATACGACTGCAGGGATCTTTTCTTTGGGATATTTTTTCAATACTTCCTCCAGCTTGGTAGGATCCATGTTGCCTTTAAACGGAATTTCCAACTGCGTATCAGCTGCTTCGTCGATAGTACAATCGATAGCCAAAGCTTTCCGGAATTCAATATGTCCTTTCGTAGTATCGAAATGGGAATTGCCCGGCAACACATCTCCTTCTTTGATAATGGTAGAATATAAAACATTCTCCGCAGCACGTCCCTGGTGAGTCGGTAAGAAATAATCGAATCCCAGAATTTCCTTGATAGCATTCTTCATCTTATAATAAGAACGGGCTCCGGCATAGCTTTCATCTCCCAACATCAGCTCAGCCCATTGTTTATCGCTCATAGCCCCGGTACCCGAATCGGTCAGCAGATCAATGAATACCTGGTCGCTTTTCAGGTTAAAAAGATTGTATTTAGCCTCTTTAATCCATTGTTCACGTTCTTCACGTGTACTTTTACGGATGGTTTCCACCATCTTAATCCGAAATGATTCTGAAAATGGTAATTCCATAACAATATAAATTAAGTTTTAAACAAAAAATAACAAAACAAAACCGGAAAGTTATCTATAACTCTTTACAGACATCCTCACCTCAGGACCTTTTAAACAGAAAATATAGAACAACAAGAATAAATGAGTTTCAGAAATTAAACTCATCGCGCTTTTTAATATTCAGAAAAAGCCGGTTTAAAGGCAATATGTTTCCACTGCGTTGCATACGATTGCAAAAATATAAAATAATTTAGAAATGACAAGTTTTGAACAAAAAAGATACTACAACTTTCACCGAACCACTAAAAAAATTATTGACCACACTATTCATATACCGTTCCATATAATCCTCCCGATTGACCAAAGGATAATATTAATAAGTCTTACCGATATTCCAAAGGATTTGTATGATTTGCAATTCTGCCTTCGTTAATTCCTCCATTTTATTCATTATTCACTCATTTTTAGTTATCCCATCCAAGTATCGTTACACAAACGCACAACTATAAAAATAATTATACAACTACTTCAATAGTTATTTTCAAAACAGCCGATAAGAAATTTTTAAAAACAAGCTATATCTTTTATATTTGCAAAAAATAAAGACGATGAACATCACCACTTACTTTTTGATTCCCCTTGTCTTATTTGTTATTTTACTGTATCCCTTGGTCAGGAAGGCTGTTGCTTTACTAGAAATTCTGGTAAATAAACAGGTACAGCAAACTACTCAGGAAAAGCAAGCGAATACGTCGTCTACTTCACAAACGCTATTTAATCTGAAATTATTAGCTTATGAAAGGATTATTCTATTTATTGAAAGAATAAAGCCGGATTCGTTTATCCCCCGTACCCTTTCTCCCTCTCTTCCTTATCAGGAATATCAATTATTACTGATCAACGAAATTCGGAAAGAATTTGAATATAATCTTTCCCAGCAGCTTTATTTAAGCGAAAATGCCTGGGAGGTCACGGTCAATTTCAAGGATAATATCATTACGCTGATCAATAGTGCAGCCACCTCCTGTCCTCCCCAAGCAACAGCCAGCGATCTGGCCCGAAAAATTTTAGAGCATTATATTTCGTCGGACCTGAAAGGAGATCAGATTTCAAAAATCGTCAAGGCAGAAATACAATAAAAGTGATAAAACTAGAGGCTAAAGGCTAGAGGCTAGAGGCTAGAAGCTAAAGACTAGAGGCTATGACGCAAAGTTAAAATTATTTTTTCAGCTTTTAGCCTATAGCATTTAGCTTTATTGCTTTCAGCCTTTCCTACTTTTTCCGTCTTCCCTCTTTGGTTCGGTCTTTACGTACTTTCTGGGGCGTTTTACTATTTTTGGCTGATTTGGCATGGAAAGCTCCACCACCTTTCGGTTTACCTTTTTGATAGACAATATTCGAAGTCTGTACTTTTTCGTCGTCAAGTAAGACATCTGAGATCACCAGATTTTCCGGTAAGGCAGCCCATTCGACCTGCTGCCCGATCAGCTTTTCGATTTCTTCGAATTTCGGCTCTTCTTTTTCTGTCACGAAGCTGATAGCCGTTCCTTCCTTTCCGGCACGGGCAGTACGTCCGATGCGGTGGATATACTCCTCAGGAATAGAAGGTATATCGAAATTGATGACATGGCTGACATCCTGCACATCGATTCCACGTGCCGCAACATCTGAAGAAACCATGATCCGAGTCTTTCCTTCTTTAAATGCTTTCAAAGCATTTAATCGGGAATTCTGGGCCTTATTCGAATGCAGTACACTCAGTTCCCCCTTCCAGTGGTCGCCCAGTCTCTCCACAATCCGATCGGCATTTTTCTTTGTTTCGGTAAATATCATGACCCTGCGAAATTCTTCTTTATCCGTGAGAAGTAACTTCAATAAGTTGATTTTAGTCTGAATATTAGGAAGATCATAGCGCAGCTGGGTAACCAATTCTACCGGAGTCGTCGGGTTACCTGTCTCTATCCGGACCGGTTCCGGAGCCAAAAATTCTGCTGCCAATTCAGCAATTGTAGTTGAAAAGGTCGCGGAAAACAGTAAAGTCTGATGCTTCTCGGGTACTACCTCAAGAATACTTCTGAGCTGAGGCATAAACCCCATATCCATCAATCGGTCAGCCTCATCGACAACCACAGTCTTAATCTGAGGGGTACGGATAATGCCATTCATATAAATATCCATAAAACGTCCCGGAGTCGTTACCAACAAATCGACTCCCTCGTATACCGCAGCTTGCTGTGTCCGGATATTCGTTCCTCCGTAAATGCCGACACAACGGATATCCATATACTCCGTCAGCAACTCTACACTCTCACATACCTGCACCACTAACTCACGGGTAGGTACAATCACTAATGCACGTGGGTAATTTCCCTGCGCATAATGAAGTTTCATCAGCAAAGGAATCAGATAAGCCAAAGTTTTACCGGTCCCCGTCTGGGCTATTCCAATCACATCCTTTCCGGAACGAATGACAGGGAAAGCCCGTTCCTGAATCGGTGTCGGTTGTTCAAATCCGGCATCTTCCAAAGCCATCAAGATCTGTTTGCTAATATTCAATTCATTAAAAGTCATGTATACAATGCATTAGAAATTCAATTCATCGGTCGGATAAGATCCGACCGATCCTGTTTTTTCTCTACAAAAGTACAAAAAGTTATCCGGTAAGGAAACAATTTTCACAGACATTCTGAGTATTACAGAAATACACTTAATATCAATAGATTACACAAATAATTGATTTTATTAATTTTTTTATGTGAAATTCGCAAACGTTTTACTTGTTTATTCAGAGATTTAGTCCTATATTTATTCCACTGATAAACCATAAAACTTTTGAGATATGACTACAATGATTACCTTCAATGAGTTGAGACAAATCAAAGACATGTTGCCCTCAGGGAGTATGCAAAAAATTGCGGACGAACTGGGACTCGACGTAGAAACAGTACGTAATTATTTTGGTGGAGACCATTATGATGAGGGCAAGGCTGTCGGTTTACATATTGAGCAAGGTCCGAATGGGGGCATAGTAAAATTAGACGATACTACGATCCTGGAAAAAGCCAAAGAAATGCTTGAATGTTAAATAAAAGAGCATTTTGTATTCTTTTAAAAGTCAGCACATATACCTCCGGCAGATAAATACATACGATAGTCTATCGTTTTGAAGATATCAATATCTCTACCCCATCGGTATCCAGACCCGCATTTGAAATAATTAAAGTGGGGAAAATGCAGGTAAAAAGAAAAGCGCAGAAAAGCACAGCAATCCAACTATATTTCAAGCATTTACAATTAGATTAAATTTTAATCTCGGTTAATCAAATTGCAAAATATTCAGCAGATGTGGGGAAAATGTGGGGAAAATATCTATATTTGTATCAGAATAGAAACTTAACCCGTACGCCCATGAAAGTAACCTTTATCATTAAAAAAGCAGCCAAGCGATATGATACAGAATCAATGGCTACAATCTATGTACGCTTTAGAAACGGTAGGCAATTAGACTCCGTTGCTCCTACCCAGTTGGCTATCAATCCTAACCTATGGGATGATAAAGATGAATGTGTAAAAACAAAAGCAGTCTGCAATGAAGAGATGCGTACTCATATAAACGAAGAGATACGCCATTTGAAAACCTATATAGAAAAGGTGTATCAACAGGAAAAGGAAACCATAAACAAAGAGTGGCTAAAAATAACACTTGATAAATTCTACCATCCAGAAAAATACTTCATGCCAGAGCAAGTGGTTATCAAACCTACCACCGGAGAACTATTCGATGAATTTCTAAACAAGCACCCTTTATCAGAAGTGCGAAAGAAAAATTTCCGAGTTGTCAAAAGAGCCCTACTGCGTTATGAACTCTATGTAAGGGAAACAAAGAGAGGACAAAAAGACTTTGTCCTCGATGTGGATTTGGTAACACCAGACACACTTCGGGATATGTGGGATTTCTTTCAGAACGAATACCAATACTATGAACTTTATCCGAGTATTTATGAAACCATCCCCGAAAAGAGAACACCACAACCAAGAAGCAAGAATACACTGATTGACTGTTTTTCAAGGATACGCACGTTCTTCCTATGGTGCTTCGACAACAAGCATACCACAAACAGACCTTTCGACAAATTTCCGATAGAAGAATGTACATACGGTACACCTTATTATATAACACTTGAAGAAAGGGACAGAATTTTCAATGCCGACCTATCAGCCACTCCGCAACTGGCAATACAGAGGGATATATTTATATTCCAAACACTGATAGGCTGTCGAGTGAGCGACCTATACCGTATGACCAAACTAAATGTGGTTAATGAAGCCATAGAATACATTCCCAAGAAAACAAAAGAAGGGAATCCGGTCACGGTACGTGTCCCTCT
>NZ_LARL01000103.1:0-7216 GCF_000980295.1 Odoribacter sp. N54.MGS-14
TTTTGCAACGGTAAGATAATTCTTTTTACCGAAATAAACAATAGCAAAAGGGGCTATCCGACTTTTTGGACAGCCCCTTCCGGATCATTTCGGTAAAAGCGGCATCGATAAAAGGTAATTTAAATTCTTCCCGATTCAGAAAAATCCGTTCATCTTCGACATCTATTTCTATCTGGTCACCGCTCCGGTATTTCTCCACTAAGGCAGGTGCAACAATAATCCATAATCCATTATTGGCAGCCATTCTAAAAAAACGGCGATCCACCGATTTCACGATAATCGCTTTGATACCGGCCTCCCTTAAACCGACAACCGCATGTTGTAATAGCTTCCCACAGCCGAAATTTTCTCCTCCGAGCATCAAGTCACCCACCTGGACGTTTTTTGCAAAAGAGGCATCCAAACCTGCCAACAAATAAGGTTGTATCGCTTTAAAATTATCCGGTGCAATCCGGTAAGTACATGCCTCATCGAACAACTGTTCACAGGCAATGCTGTTCAAATCCCCATAATTCCAAACCCGGTTATGATAACGACGCTCGAACTCATTCACAGTTACCCACACTTTAGGCATTTCCCAATAAGGATATTTTGCATCGGTCCGTTCAACTTCTACTGTCAAAACTCCGGTCAAAGCAGTCATCGCCACAGTCGCCGGGGACGCTACGTATTTCTCTACACCGATAGCCGACAGCCTTCGCATCGAATTGCTGTTTACTGTAGTAATAAAACGACGGGTATCCGCCATTATCATATGGCTGCTGCCCAAGCAAGGACCACAACTGGACCCTAATATAGAGGCTCCTGACTTCACTAACCGATCGATAATCCCCTCCTGAATGGCCTGCAAATAAATCTCCCGGGAAGCCGGGACGATAGAAAGCTGGAACCCCGAAGCAATCTTTTTTCCATCCAAAATCCGGGCAACCACTCTTAAATCTTCCAACCGCCCACTGGCACAAGCACCGATCAATCCCTGCTGAATTTCCAGCCTACCCCATTCTCCAGGTGCTTTTATCTCGTTTATTTCTCCGACTTCCATCACCAACGGAATCACCTGCGCCAAATCGACTTCGAATTCCTTGTAATACATAGCATCCCGATCCGCCCAAACACCCTGTACGGCATAATCACCGAAATAATCCGCCAACTTATCGTCAGGCGGGAAAGCTGCGCTCTTCAACCCCATCTCAGCAGTAACATTAGCCAGGGTCATCCGGTCGGCGATAGACAAGGCAGGCACCCCCTCTCCATGAAACTCCAACGATTTATAGGCGACATTTTCTTCCCGGAGCATCCCCATTATCCACAAAGCCAAATCCTTGGCATATACTCCCTCCGGCAAACGATTTTTCAAACTAATCTTAATCGTTTCAGGTACCCTGAACCACATTTCGCCTTCTTTCCAAAGTACCGCCGTTTCCGTCTTATTCAACCCCACAGCCATACAATTGAAAGCGCCTGCCGTACAGGTATGGCTGTCGTTTCCTACAATCAATCCTCCCGGTTTCAGCTGCCCGGCCAATATTTCATGACAGATCCCTTTGTCACAATCGAAGAAATGCTCTACTTTCTGTTCGTCCATAAAACGATGGATCGAATTATAATCCCGGATCAACTCATCGGTTGTCCCGGTCATTTTACGATCCAGTACAACCAGCAACTTTCCGGCATCTTTCAGCTTTTCCCCACCCATTTCTTCAAAAATTTTCCGGATACGGGCGGAATTATCATGACTCATCACGATATCCGGCCGCCGTATAACTATACTTCCGGCAGGCGCATTAAGTATTTTTTCGACAAAGGTTCTCATAGCTTATTCAATTCAGTTTATAAAACTAGCCATTAAACTTTATAAACTAAAATTCATCGTCCTGATAAATTTATTCTTTTATCATTTTATCTGTAAAAAGGATGCCGTTCAAATGATCGATTTCATGCTGAAAGATCACAGCCGTAAATCCCCGGATAGTATCGCATACCGGTTCCCACGTATTCCGATACTCCACCTTCACCTCGAATTTAAAGGTTGAATCCGTTTTTTCACGACTCAACATCCGTTTAACCGAGGTCAGTTCAGGGATATAACGAACCACGATTTCATTCGAACGCCATACCTCGCCAACGACATCCGGAACAGACAGACACCCCTCTTTTCCCAAAGACTGCTCTTCAGAAGCCGCCACAATACCCGGGTTGATGTAAAACTCAAAAGGAGCTCCCGGTTTATCGTACCGCTGTACAGCGATCAATCGCCGGCTTATTCCCACCTGGGGAGCAGCAATACCGACACCCGGGTCCGCCGAATCGTTTACTGTCGCCAGCATCCGTTGCTTCAATACCTGAAAAAGTTCCGTCCGGATCTCCCCGGGAGTCAATTCTATGGCCTGCTGACGTAAAAATAAAGAATCTTCCCGGTTATCGGTCTTCCATACCCGCATTATCCCCCCGCCTTCCTTTATCACCTTCACCTCCTGAGGGGTAAAGCCCGTACTGCACCCCACCCAAACAAACAACCCGACGATTCCTAACCAATATTTCAGCATGTTAGCGATTATTTCAGTCTATATCCAATTCTACCGTATAAGTTTGACCCGGTTTGAAATCTGCATTGTAAATCAACAGAAAATTCTCATCTACAGCAGCTTTCCAATCCTGACCGGCAGACAGACGCGGATTATTCAGACGCTGAGGAAAGAAATAACTGAATGGCAGATCGAGTACATGTTCTTGTTTGAACCGGTCTCCTTTCATTCTCTCCAAACTGAAATTTTCCTTGGTTTGTATCGTCACAGTACACTTGTTCCCCTGTACAGAAGTATTCACTGTATAATCGTTCTCTTCGGCTATTTCCTGTAACCGCACATTCCATTTAGGATCTCCGTAATAAGCCAAAACATCCCGGTCATGCACAAAACCGATCTGATCATGTGTAGGTTCTACTCCGATCGTCTCCTGAATTAAACGGGGAGCTTCCTGGAATTCCTCTTCCGTATAAGGATAGGCCAAAGTAACTAATTTAGGATCCCATTCATTCAGTTGATACATTAAATCCTGCTGATTCATATATATAGCCTCTGCCAGGGAATAACGTCCCGGATTGGTCAGCCAATACTTCAATCCTCCCCAACCGTTACGACCATGCCAGGTAGTCACGACATATCCGATCATCGTCGCCGCATTACCACTGTTCATCCAGGCGATCGCCATACTCTCTTTGGTATTATTGACATTACCGATCAGGCAATTCCCAACGGCAAAATATACTTTTCTTTTTCCGCTTTCCTTCATATTTTGCGGATCATTCGGAAAATCCATATACAACTGTCCGTCTTTCGCTTTGATATTTCCCAAAGAAAAAGGCATCTCCAGATTTCGCTCGGTAGCATGTGCAGCTGTCACGACCAAATCAGGATTATAAGTAGCATATAAATTATAGAAAGTCTGCATTTCATCCACCGGATTTACCCTCGGCATCATTACCGTATCGAACCCGCCTTTCCGGTTACGACTTAACATCTTCGTCGGTACCTGAGGTAACTGATAGGTCACTACCGTATCCTGTGCAGATTTTTTTTCTCCCCACATTCCCTGCGTATGATCGTCCACCCAACCATACCGATCGAACCATTTGGCCGAATGTAACTCCCAAATCGAAGCGACAGCATCCTTGATAATCAAAGGTTCCGTTGAATTATTTACCATTTTCATCGCCCCGGCAGCATCATATCCGGTGATAATTCCCCATAAAAAATCAGCGTAGATATCGTTATCTACTTTCCGGCTCAACCGATGCATTTCCATTACATAATCCCTCCCCAGAGTCTCCGGTTTTTCTACAATAGCCACATATCTGGGATGTATCTGCTGTAATTGGGGCAATAATTCCGCCGGATCTTCCCGATAGGACAACAAAGCCGCCCGATGCTTATTCTGTAAGGCCTCAGCCACTTTCATCCAAGCCGTATCCTCAGCAACACCCTTACCGGCAATAACTACATATTCATTCTCTTTCGGAGCACACTGCCACATCAGCACACTCAACAAACACCCAAAAAAATAAGTTCTCACTTTCATATTAATACTTTAATTTGCACGAATAGTTTTATTTTTTCAAATATACAACATTATTAGAATATCCACGAAAAAATAAACCAATTTCCTACTTCCCCCTTTTTAACTATACTCCTCCCCATAACCTCTGCCCCCCTTATAACTCTTACAACTCTTTTAACTCTTACAACTTTTACAACTCTTCCAACTCTTATAAAAAAGGGCTACAGGAGATCTCCCATAACCCTTTTATTTTATAAGATTACCTAAAAACGTTACTCCCGATACATCTTATCCAATTGTTCTTTGATATTTTCGTTGACGATATAATCGTCAAAATCCATTCGTTTGTCGATAATCCCATTCGGAGTCAGTTCGATCACCCGGTTACAAACCGTTTGGATAAACTCATGGTCATGCGAATTCATCAAAACCACTCCCTTGAAGGATACCAAAGTATTGTTAAAAGCCTGTATCGATTCCAAATCGAGATGATTAGCCGGAGAATCGAGCAGCAGTACATTCGCATTATTCAACATCATCCGGGCGATCATACAACGCATTTTCTCTCCTCCCGACAACACTTTCACATTCTTGTATATGTCTTCCCCGGAAAACAGCATCTTCCCCAGGAAACCACGCAGGAAAGTCTCGCTCGTATCGGCAGAATATTGCCCTAACCAATCGATCAGACGCATTTCGGTATCGAAAAATGCCGAATTATCCAAAGGCAGATAAGCGGTCGTTATAGTCACACCCCACGTATAGTCACCGCTATCCGGTTTTTCATTACCGGCAATAATTTCCAACAAAGCGGTCATGGCACGCGGATCCCGGGACAGGAAGACGATCTTATCGTCTTTCTCTACCGCAAACTCAACCTCTTTGAACAGGCATTTTCCATCTATACTCTTGCTCAGATTCCGGACTTCCAGAATCTTGTTGCCCACTTCCCGTTCCGGAGTAAAAATAATACCGGGATATTTCCGTGTAGAAGGCATAATCTCTTCGATATTGAGCTTTTCCAGCATCTTTTTACGACTCGTAGTTTGTTTGGACTTGGCCACGTTCGCACTAAACCGGGAAATAAATTCCTGCAATTCTTTCCGCTTTTCTTCAGCCTTTTTATTCTTAGCCTGAGCCTGACGTAAAGCCAACTGACTGGACTCATACCAGAAACTATAGTTCCCGGCAAAAAGAGTAATCTTACCGTAATCGATATCTACCGAATGGGTACATACAGAATCCAAAAAGTGACGGTCGTGTGAAACCACCAACACCGTATTTTCATAATTCGCCAGATAATTTTCCAGCCACATGACAGTCTCGAGGTCCAGATCATTGGTCGGTTCGTCCAAAAGCAGGTTATCCGGTTTTCCGAACAAGGCTTGTGCCAGCAATACCCTCACTTTTTGCTTACCACTTAAATCCTTCATTAAAGAATAATGCAAATCTTCGGATATTCCCAATCCACTTAACAGATTGGCTGCATCGCTCTCGGCATTCCAACCGTCCATTCCTGCAAATTGTTCTTCCAACTCAGCAGCCCGGATACCGTCTTCATCCGAAAAATCTTCCTTCAGATAGATCGCATTTTTTTCCTGCATCACCTCCCACAGCTTCATATGTCCCTGTAACACGGTGTCCAATACCGTACACTCATCGTAAGCAAAGTGATCCTGTTTCAAGACAGACAAACGCTCTCCCGGTCCGAACATCACAGTCCCCCGGGTGGGCTCTAAATCTCCGCTCAAAATTCTCAAAAAAGTCGATTTCCCGGCTCCGTTCGCCCCGATCACACCGTAACAATTTCCCGGCGTAAACTTCAAATTAACGTCCTGAAACAACGTCCGCTTTCCAAACTGAATCTCTAAATCTGAAACTGTAATCATGTTTATATCTTATTTTTACTGATAATCAATGTTTTCCCCATCCCCACAAAACGTCCGCAAAGATAGATTTTTATTTCTTTGTTTACAAACGGAACCAGAGTTTAATCAGACCTCCCCGATTAAATTCAAACGCTCCAACACTTCATTTTTATGGGATTTACTGATCGGTATCCGGCAATTGCCGATAAACAACATATTACCGATAAACGAATCCACGCTATTTATATTGACGATATAAGAACGATGTACCCGAACAAAATCCTGAACCGGTAAATAGGAAGTAATCTCCGTGAGATTGAACGACAACAACAATTCCCGGGCATTATCCATAAACAGCTTGCAATAGCTTCCCTCCGCCTTGATCCAACGGATGAATTTAAAATCGATACGCCGGAAATAAGCCCCTTCTTTTTTTAAGAAATTCCATTAAAAAAGCCGATCCGGCACCTGAAAAGAAAGAAGAAATCATGCTGAACCTGAACCTGCTTTTCGAACTGGCAACCAGCAAATGTGATCACTTCAAGACGCAGATTGCAGACAATATCCGCACAGCCGGGACTATCGAAAACCCTACCATTCCGATTACCCATATCATTGCCGACACCTCGGAAATGAGGGCCTATTGTAAAGACGATTCCACCAAAATCGTCGGAGAAGCGACTAATGCAATAAAAAGCTTCGTCACCGGAGGTAGTGAAAACGTAATCTCCGGAGTCGGAGCACTGATCGGAGCCGGTATCAATATGCTGATGGGATCGGGTGAAGGAGTACAAGCCGAACATTCGGACTACTTCATCATGGTCGATGGTCTGGCACTGGTACGTATAGATGTCAAATCCTGGATCCGCAAGGTTACTGTAGTAGGTATCACTCAAAAAATAGAATCCGTATTGGCATTTACCGCCGTTAAATCCAGTGTCGATGTAGACAAAATTTCCTTCAACACATTCATGGAAGCCTATAAATACCAACTGCAACGCGACGCAGCGCACGCACTGAACGAAAACGACCTGACGAAAGAAATCAAACGCGCCAAAGAAGTATACAACCTGCTAAAAACCGATTCTGCCGAATCTACGCTGGTCTTCGACACCTTGAAATTACCGGGTCAAAATATTCACCCGGCTTTTATTCACTAAAAAAATTCCCGGTCGTTCGGGCCGGGAAATCGTTTTTTATTTCATCTTCGACTTATGGTGAGTTCTATCAATTCAATTTATCCTCTTGTATCAGACAGCAGAACTCTTTAACTGCCCAATTTGTGAGTTTTA
>NZ_LARL01000104.1:0-7208 GCF_000980295.1 Odoribacter sp. N54.MGS-14
AAAAAAACTTTTGCGTACCCCAAAATAAGGGCATGAAAAGATACAAAATATTGTTTATCAATCAATTATAAAATGAACATTTTTTGAGTGACGAAGTCAGGAGATGTCTTTTTTTGACCACACTGACAAATGTAAAAAGGAAATAAAATTATACAAGAGAAGACCTTCTTTTTTTTTGCAGGCATTGACATTTTTTGTTTATTGTTGATACTTTTTGGGTATATGTTTTATAAACTGCTTAAATTTTGCCGACTTTCAACTTATTTATTCTATTTTTGTTTGACTGATAAAATACAAAGACGATGAAAAAATGTAGTGTGTTTTTGTTTCTTCTGGTTACGTTGGCTGCCGTCGGACAAAAAGAATACAGAATTGAAGGAAAAGTGCGGAATGCAGCCGGAAATACGGTGGTGCAACTGTTAGTGTGGGCTGGGAATATGGGGAAGGTTATCGGGAGCGATACCCTGAAAGACGGACGGTTTTCATTTCGGGGAAAGCTGGAAGAGGTGCCGTTACGGATGTCGGTTTTTGTTGAGGGGGATTCGGCATTATATGGTAATCTCTCATTTTGGGTCGGTGAACCGCTGACTAAAATAGAAGGGGATAAACCTTGTGTTGCCCTTTGGAAAGTCAAAAGTAAGTTGAGGCAACAGCAGGAAGAGAATCGGTTTGTGAAAAACTCCGCCCGCATCACCCGCGAATATGAGCGGGTAAGGTTCGATAAAGAGGATGAATATGTGGCGGAATATAAGGATCAGTATAGTAAGCATCCGAAGATGAAGGATTATCCCGTGACCCGTTTGTTCGACTCTTTGTCTGCCCTTAAAGCGGAAGCCGACCTGAAAATTTTGGAAGAACAGGCCGTTTTGTCGGAAGTCGGACTGGAAAGATTGTATGAGCATGCGCGAAAACTGCGTTCACCCCAATGTCCGCCAGGACTTCGGGAAAGGGTTGAAAAGCTTTATTTGCGCCTGGATCCGGCACTCAAAACTACTGCCCGGGGGAATGAAATCCACATTTATCTTTATCCGGTGAAAATCTGTGAGGTGGGAGATCGGTTGGCAGACGGCCTCCTCTTCGATCGTGAAGGCAGAGAGCATCACTTGTCGGACTACCTGGGAAAATATATTTTATTGGATTTCTGGAGCCGGGGATGTGGTCCTTGTTTGATGGCACAACCCGAATTGGAAGAGTTGGCGGAAAAATTCCGGGATAGTTTGCACGTGATCAGCATAAGCCTGGAGGTTTCGGAAAAAGGGTGGAAAGAGGCTATCCGGGATCTGAAAGGAATACAGTTGTGTGATTTTAAGGGAGAAGGAGGATTGATCGCTTCGTATGGTTTTGACGGGATCCCGAAATTTGTGGTTATCGGTCCTGACGGGAAGATCCTGGACAAATGGACTGGATATGGGAAAGGAATTTTTGAGGCTCGCTTGAAAAAACTGTGTAAAATATATGACGGCGAAAATAAATAAGACCAATGCTGCCCGTTTGCTTGATAAAGCAAAGATCGCTTACGAGCTGGTACCTTATGAAGTAGACGAAAATAATCTGGCAGCCACCCATGTGGCGGAACAACTGGGAGAAAATATCGCCCAGGTATTTAAAACACTGGTATTGCGCGGAGATAAAAACGGCTTGTTCGTTTGTGTTGTCCCCGGAGATGCCGAAGTCGATTTGAAACTGGCGGCAAAAGTTTCCGGCAATAAAAGTGCGGCGATGATCCATATGAAAGAACTGTTACCGGCAACCGGGTATATCCGGGGAGGATGCTCTCCGGTCGGAATGAAAAAGGCTTTGCCCACTTTTATTCATACTACTTGCATGGATTTCGGGTATATCTACATCAGTGCAGGGATGCGGGGATTACAGATCAGGATTGCGCCGGCCGATCTGGTGGAATTTACCCGGGCAGAGGTTACCGATCTTATTCTCACCTGACTAGACTTCCCTGATTCCGGAGTAACTTGATAAACAGTATAAAATTGGAATGGTGGATATAGCAGCGACTTTAATTCATTGGTATGCAGAAAATAAAAGGGAATTACCCTGGCGGGAAACCACCGATCCTTATCGGATATGGATTTCGGAGATTATCCTTCAGCAGACGCGGGTGGTGCAGGGATTGGAGTATTTCAACCGTTTCATGTTGCGTTTTCCCGATGTACGGGCATTAGCGGAAGCACCCGGAGATGAGGTGATGAAATATTGGCAGGGCCTGGGATATTACAGCCGTGCCCGTAATCTTCATGCAGCGGCAAAGGAAATTGTGGAAAAATTCGGCGGGGAGTTTCCCCGCAACTATTCCGATGTACTTACCCTGAAAGGGATCGGGGAATATACGGCGGCGGCTATTTGCTCGTTTGCCTGGAAATTGCCCTATGCTGTCGTGGATGGGAATGTTTACCGGGTATTGGCCCGGATCTTCGGTATCGATACCCCTATCGACAGTAACGCAGGGAAGAAAGTGTTTTCCGGGTTGGCTGCCGAACTGCTCGACCGGCGTCATCCGGACCTTTACAATCAGGCGATTATGGATTTCGGAGCCATACAATGTACGCCGAAAGTCCCCGTTTGTTTATATTGTCCGTTACGGGAAAATTGTGTGGCACTGGCTTCCGGTCAAGTTGAAAAATTACCGGTGAAAGCAGGAAAAGCAGTCGTTAAGCCCCGTTATTTCAATTATTTGCATATCCATTGCAGGGGTGTGAATTTGCTGGCCCGTCGCGAAGCGAAAGATATTTGGCAAAATTTGTACGAATATCCGTTGATCGAAACCGGGCAGGAAACCGAATTGGAGGTATTGCAACAAACCCCGGCCTATCTGGAATTGATGCAAGAGGCAGGAGAAATACAGATACTCCGAAGTTTCATCATGCCCAAACATGTACTTTCACACCGCATAATTTACGCCCGTTTTTATGAGATCGAAGTAGAACGTTTTTCTCCGGCGATGCAGCGCTTTTTACAGGTACCGGAAGAGGAACTGGAACAATATGCCGTTTCCCGTTTGATCGCGCTGTACCGGGAAAAATGATTAAGAAGAAACGGCTTTGTCCGGCCGGGGCAGGAATACGGCAAAAGTTTGTAATAATACCGACAAGACAATGAGGCCCAAACCGATGTAAAAAGCCCCGTTCAACTCCCGGGCTTCGTGGAAGAAAAGCATAGCCAGGATAATGCTGTATACGGGTTCGAGATTATATGTCAGGTTGACCGTAAAGGCCGATACTACTTTTAAGACCTGTATTTGCAGTAGGTATAAACCGATGGTACAAACGGAAGCCAATAGGATCAGATAGATCAGGTCGGAGACGTCCGGGAAGATCGTTTCTACCGGAAAATAGCGGAGATAAAAAGGTAAAAGACAGCTCAGACCGACAAATCCGCCGGACATTTCATACAAGAGCATCGTACTGGCATCGTGGCCGGCAGCTACTTTCTTATTCGTAATCGTAAACAAGGCGGCCAGGACCGAAGAGGTGATCCCTAAGAGGATACCCTGACGGTAACGGGTGTCCAGATGGAAAATCAAAGCTATACCCAGTAGGGTAAGCAGGCTGAAAAGTACTTCTTTGACAGAGATGCGGTGACGGTTGATCCAGGGTTCCAGAAAAGCCGTGAAAAAACTGACCAGTGAAAAGCAGACTACACCGATGGAGATGTTGGAAGCTTTGATACTCCCATAAAAGAATACCCAATGCAGTCCTAATAATATCCCGATGCCACCGATCTTGAAAATTTCTTTCCAGCCTATCCGGGGAAAGCGTCTCCGGACTGCCGATAGTAGGGCGAACAGCAGACCTGCCAGCAACATCCGGTACCAGACCAATAAACCTTCATTGAGCGAAATCAGCCGCCCGAAAATGCCCGTAGCCCCCGCGAGCAGAACGGATAGATGGAGTTTAAAAAAAGCTTCTTTCATGTTTGTCATTTCACCTGAACTGAACCGGGCACAAATGTACAAGGAAAATACGATTTTTCAATGATTAAAAACGGTGACAAGAGGTAAAACGGTTGAAACGGCTGGCCAGAATTGGCGGTTATCGGTGGGCTGCCGTTTCAACCATTGTCTTCGTGGAATTTTTACCTGCTTTCCAGGGCTTGCTGGCGTTTGACCTCTTCCAGTACTTTCTTGAGATCGGTCTGGGTTTTCCGGGCCATTTCTTTACCGCAATGTTCATCTGCCTGATAAAAACGGGCGATAGCCCGGATCCGGATCGGTTCGGGAACATCGGCTGTTGCGGCAGTGAAATTAGAAGTCAGACGGTCTTTTTCGTCTGCCGGCAACAGGCGGTATAAATCTCCCGGTTGGGTGTAGAAATCGTTGTCCTGGAGATAATGGCCGGCAGCGTTTTCCAGTTCCAGGGGGGGATAATTGTATTTCGTGTCGGATACCGGACCGTTGAAACTATTCGGTTCGTAGTTGACGCTGGCACCTACATTGCCGTCGACACGCATATGCCCGTCCCGGTGATAATTATGCACCGGACAATGAGAGCGATTGACCGGGATGCTATCGGCATTTACACCCAAACGGTAGCGGTGGGCATCGCCATATGCGAATAACCGGCCCTGGAGCATACGGTCGGGAGAGAAGCCTATTCCGGGAACTGCATTGGCCGGATTGAAAGCCGATTGTTCTACATCGGCAAAATAGTTTTCCGGATTCCGGTTCAGTTCTATCAGGCCTACTTCGATTAACGGATAATCTTTGTGGCTCCATACTTTGGTCAGATCGAAAGGATTGAAACGATAGGTTTTGGCTTCTTCTTCGGGCATAATCTGAACACACATTTTCCATTTAGGAAAATCTCCTTTTTCGATATGCTCGAATAAATCCCGTTGTGAATGTTCCCGGTCTTTGGCCACGATCTGTTCGGCTTCTTCATTGGTATAATTAGCGATTCCCTGTTGTGAGATCATATGAAATTTCACCCACACCCGTTTGTCTCCGGCATTGTAAAAACTGTAGGTATGGCTTCCGAAACCGTGTTGCTGCCGCATATTCCGGGGGATACCACGGTCGCTCATCAGGATCATCACCTGATGAAGGGATTCCGGGGTCAGGCTCCAAAAGTCCCACATTGCTGTGTTGCTGCGTAGGTTGGTCTTAGGGTCCCGTTTTTGGGTATGGATAAAATCCGGAAATTTCAGGGGATCCCGGACAAAAAATACCGGCGTATTATTTCCCACCAGATCCCAATTGCCTTCGTCGGTATAGAATTTCAGTGCAAATCCGCGTACATCACGCTCTGTATCGGCTGCTCCCCGCTCCCCTGCAACCGTCGAAAAGCGGGCGAACAGATCGGTCTTTTTCCCTACTTTAGAAAAAATAGCCGCTTTGGTGTAACGGGTAATATCGTTCGTGACGGTGAAAGTACCGAAAGCACCACATCCTTTGGCATGCACGATGCGTTCCGGTATTCGTTCACGGTTGAAATGGGCCAGTTTTTCGAGTAGCCACACATTTTCGAGTAGTTCAGGGCCCCGGGGACCGGCTGTGCGGCTGTTCTGATTGTCTCCGACAGGTATCCCGGCTTCGTTTGTCAACTGAGTTTTTTTGTCTTCCATAATGATAACATTTGAGTTAGATATGTCGGTTTTACGGAAAGACAGGGTTTTACGATACACCTTACGAAGATATTTCGTTTATATAATCGTATACTGCCTTTGAAATTTGGGCGATTATGGCGGCATTGGTTTTGTCGTCTTCCATCGAATCGGTTATAAAAACGGCAATTGTATAATGATCGCCGCCATGGGGAAGATAGACAAATCCCATATCGTTGTCTCCGGCTTTCATGCCTGTACTGTCCCGGTCGGAGCTCCCGGTTTTATGGCCGATAATCGTTTCGGCCGGTAAAAGACCTTTTAGTTTGTCGCTGCCGGTGGAAGTCGCTATCATCGTATTTTCGAGAAATTTTTGATAAACAGGCGATAACAGTTCCTGCTGTATGAATTTTTCCAGCAAACGGACAGCCGAAGAGGGACGGGTATGATTCAGGTAGGGGTCGCCGGACTTATGCATCCGGTCCTCGGTAGCTGTGATTTTCATTTGTTTGATACCCTGACGGCGGACATATTTTTGTAGGGCACTTGTGCCTCCCAGATAATCGATCAGGATGTCACAAGCATTGTTGTCACTCAGGGCGACACTGTATTTCAGCAGTTCCCCGATAGTTATCTTAAAATTGCCTTCCGGGCGGGCTTCCCGGAGCGGACTGTAGGTATCCGGATGCAAGTCCGGTTTACTGATAAATAACTCGGTCTCCAACGGAAGCCCTTGCTTATCCAGACGTTCCAGCACGGCTAATGCCAGGGGAAACTTGAACGTACTCATCATCGGATATCCGGCTTTGTCGTTTACGGTTACCAGGATTTTACCGTTGTATAATACGGCGATTCCGACGGTGGCTTTTTTATTTTCAATAATAGATTTTAGCTGTTGGGCGAGTGGTTCCTGGCTGTAAAGCGGTGTCAGCGCAGTGAGGAAGATCAGGCAAAAAAATAGTTTGGAAAACATCGTAAATAATCGTTTTGAGGTTAAGCATGAAGATCGATTGTGCCATGGACAGATTTCAGGCTACCCGGAATCAGTTCGTGGACCATAAAATAGGGCGCTAATTCTTCCGGCAGACCGGCTTGCCGGATACCGTATTCTCCGATCGCTTTGAAACCGAAACGTCCGTAGTAGGCCGGATTGCCGCAAAGAAAAGCTGCCCGGTAACCCATACTTTGGGCAAGTCGTAAGCCTTCTTTGAGCAAGGCCGATCCGACACCCTGATTACGGTAGTCCAAAACGACGGATAAGGGCGCTATCATCAAAGCTTCGTATGGAGTGCCGTCATCTTGGGTGACTACGGTCCGGGTCAGCATAATATGGCCGATTAATTTCCCTTGGCATTCCGCGACCAGGGCTAGTTCGGGAATATAATTCCCATGGATGCGCAGACGGTTTGCAAAATCCTGCTCGTCTCCGTCGCTGACTTCTGCTGTTGCGAAAGCTGTCCGGATAAGCTCGTAAATAGCCGGGAACTCTGCTTCGCGTTCCTGCCGGACGGTAAATGAAGATTTATTTTTCATCCCTATTTCGTTTTGGGACCAATATAATGCGTATATTTGACATAAGGTGAGTTCTATCAATTCAATTTATCCTCTTGTATCAGACAGCAGAACTCTTTAACTGCCCAATTTGTGAGTTTTAG
>NZ_LARL01000105.1:0-6698 GCF_000980295.1 Odoribacter sp. N54.MGS-14
TCATAACTCAATCTGTTTTCTGTTACAAATTTATTCTTTTTATACGTAACTGTCAGATTAAGTCTTGACTATTACAAATAATGATAAACGTTTGTCCGGGTGCTTGCGAGGATTCATCGGATGGCAGTGTGCATTATTTTGAATCGTGTAATTTATAGTCTCCGGCTTTATTTTGGACTATTTGCTGCAACTCGTTTAAAGATATCTCTTTATCTGCGAATTCGATCGTAGCTTCCGGAGGATCGAGCGTTACGATTGCTTTTACTCCGTCGATACTGTTCAGGGCTTCTTCTACATGTGCACGGCAATGACCGCACATCATGCCGTCGATAGTAAATCTTTTTTTCATGACTTTTTTATTTATAGGTTCAACTTCTTCGATCCGTACCTCGTTCCCCCTCGGGATAAGGCTTATTTTTTTCCGTTTCAGCCGTAAACTATTGCTTACTACACTCACACTGCTGAATGCCATAGCTGCTCCGCCGATCATTGGATTGAGCAGGAAACCGCAAACCGGATAAAGTATGCCTGCTGCAATAGGAATACTGACCAGGTTGTAAATAAAAGCCCAGAACAGATTTTGCCGGATGGTTTTCACCGTCAGCCGTGATAAACGGATCGTTTCCGGTATTTTCAGCAGGTCGGAGGAAAGGATGGTGACCATGGCGGTTTCCATGGCGATATCACTTCCTTTTCCCATGGCGATACTCAAATCTGCCTGTGCCAATGCGGCGCTATCGTTTATTCCGTCGCCGACCATTGCTACCTGGGCACCTTTTTGTTGCAGTTGTTCGATAAAGATAGCTTTGTCGTGAGGAAGAACGCCCGACCGGTAATGGCCGATGTTTGCTTTTCGGGCTATAGCCTGTGCTGTACCGACATTATCTCCGGTCAGCATGTAAACGGTCAGCCCCATTTTTTCCATCTGCCGGATGGCTTGCAATGAGGTCGGTTTTATCTCGTCGGTGATCGCGATTATGGCCAGGGCCTGGGTCGAATGACTGAACCAGACGACTGTCTTGGCTTCTTTGAGCCAACTTTCGGCCCTTTGTTTTAAGGGTTCCGGGAGGATGACGCCATTGTCTGTGAGTAATTCAGCGGTTCCGGCGTAATAGGTTTCATCGCCTGTCCGGCCTTTTATTCCTTTACCCGGTATCGTTTCGAATCCGGTGACCGGAATAGATGTTTCTTGTCCGAATTCCCTGACTATCGCTTCTGCCAGCGGATGCTCCGACAAACGTTCCAGACTGTATATTATTTTCCGGGCTTCCGTTGTTTCTGTATGCCAGTAAGTATTTACGACCCTTGGATGCCCTTCGGTTATCGTACCTGTTTTATCTAATACAATCGTATCGATTTTCCGGGCAATCTCCAGGCTTGTCGCATCTTTTATCAGAATGCCGTGTTCAGCTCCCTTTCCGATTCCTACGATGAGTGCTGTCGGAGTAGCCAGGCCCAGGGCACAGGGGCAGGCAATGATGAGGACGGTGATCATAGCCAGCAGACCGTGGGAAAAACCGGCAGTCGGTGCGAATAAACACCACAACCCGAAAGTCAACAAGGCTATACCGATGATAACGGGTACGAAAATACCGGCTATTTTATCTACCAGTTTCTGTACAGGGGCTTTACTTCCCTGGGCATCTTGCACCATGCGGATGATTTGAGCCAGCATGGTATCGGCCCCTGTTTTGTCGGCAGTGAAATGAAAAGCCCCTTTCTGATTCACCGTTCCGGCATATACCTTTTCGCCGGCTTGTTTGTGTACGGCTATAGGCTCACCGCTGAGCATGCTTTCATCGACGTATGAATCCCCGCTTATTACCGTCCCGTCAACAGCGATACGTTCTCCGGGTTTTACAGCTATCGTATCTCCGATCCGGGCATTTTCGATCGGTACGGTTTGTTCGCCCGATCCGGTAACGATCGTAATTGTTTTGGGTTGCAGACCCGCTAGTCTACGGATAGCCGTTGAGGTGTTTTGTTTCGCCCGTTCTTCGAGTAAGCGGCCCAGAAGAATAAAAGCTATAATACCGCTTGCTGCCTCGAAATACAAATGGGGCGTTATCCCCCGCGATAACCAGAAATCCGGGAACAATAGATTGAATACACTGAATAGATAAGCGATACCGGTGCTGTTGGCAACCAGGGTATCCATATTGGAAGTACCGTGTTTCAATTGCTGCCAGGCACTGAGGTAGAATCTGTTTCCGAAACCTAAAACGACACAGGTCGAAAGGAACCATAAAACATAGTTCATGTAAGGAATATTCACAAACACCATACTGATGACCATGATCGGTAGCGATAATAAAATAGCCCCGAAGGTCTGAATTTTCAATAAACGGTATTTTTCGTTTTGTATTTGTTTGGCCTTCTCCTCGCCCTGTTGGTCTGTCTCGATCAGCAGATCGTATCCTGCATCTTGCACCGCATTTTTCAAGGCCTGAACAGAACAGATCTCCGTATCGTAGACGACCTGGGCCTGGGCGGTTGCGTAGTTTATATTGGCTTCATATACGCCGGGTTGTTCATGAATGACTTTATCTATTCTCGCTGCACAAGAGGCACAACTCATTCCTACCACCGGAAAAGTTTTTTTTATTTTCATACGCTTAACCTTTATATGATCTCTTTCCGGACAAAGATAAGGTACACCGGCCGATGTACTGTTATAAAATTATGGATATGATTTATATCTTACACTTTATCCAAAGGGGAGCGTTTGTTACCTTTCAGACGTTTAAATTCACTGGGGGACATTCCGGTTACCTGCCGGAACTGGGAACTCAAATGAGCGACACTCGAATATTGGAGCTGTGTGGCTATTTCGCCGATCGTCAGCTCGTCGTAAATGAGTAATTCTTTGATGCGTTCTACTTTTTGAGCAATATAGTATTTCTCTATGCTGATACCGTTTTCTTCGGAAAAAAGTTTACTTAGCAAGCTGTAGTCGTAATGACATTTCCCGCTTAAATATTCGGATAATTTCAATTTAGAGAGATTATTTTCATAATGGACCAGTTCGATAATGGCAGTACGGATTTGTTCGATAAGACGATGGCGTTTATCGTCGAGCAATTCGAACCCGAGCGCTTCAAGTGCTTTCCGGATCAGAAACCGGTCTGCCGGTTTCAACGGTTCTTCGATGACAACCTTACCCAATTCAATCCGGAGTGGATTGAAATTCAGGTTTTTGAGCATTTTTGATACAACCAGAATACATCGGTTACAAACCATATTTTTTATAAAAAGAACGTGCTCTTGTTCTTCCATCGTGATTATTATTAAGCGTTTGCTTTGCCACTCTGCACTTTCACAGCAATGTCCCGGACAAAAATAGGGATTATTTCGGTGGCTTTGCATGATGAAGTTATTAAAAATATTCCGGGCTAATTCCTTAAATAATCTTGTATTATTGATAAGAATGTTTATTTGGGGAATAATAAGATCAATCTTTCTATTGTTCACATGATTCCCTTGCTCCGGAACAGGGGAAAAATAGCTAATTGTAGCTATATAGCTATCGTCGGGAGTTTTGTATTTTTATCCCCACAAAATAAACTCTTATGGATATTATCGAACTCGCAGAACAAAATCAGCAAAATGCCTGGAAATTACTCGATGAAACGGGTATTATTCCGGCTTGGGAACGTATCGGGGCTACCGTACATTTGGTCGGTTCGCTCAAGTCAGGTTTGTTAATGAAAAGCAGGGATATCGATCTGCACATCTATACCGGGAAACTCGATATTACGGAGAGTTTTTCGGTTATGCAGGAATTGGCAGAGCGGCTTAAACTGAAAGAGATTCAATACAAAAACCTGGTTCATACCGAAGAAGAATGTATCGAGTGGCATGCTTTGTATGAAGATCAGGAGCTGCATACATGGAAATTCGATCTGATTCACATCCGCAAAGGTTCGAAATATGACGGGGTGGTGGAAAATGTCACTGCCGCTATTGCAAAACTGCTCACACCCGGGCTTCGGGAAACGATACTTCGGATCAAGTATGAGGTGCCAGATGGCGTAATGATTCCCGGGATCGAGATATACCATGCCGTTTTTACAGGAGATGTCCGCAGTTACGAGGAATTGGAACGGTGGCGACAGGAACATCCGCTGACCAATAGTTTGGATTGGCTGCCGTGATTAATAAAGGAGGCCGTAATCCTCGGCCCGGTTTATGGCTTCGATAGCATTACCGGCTTGTAGTTTGGATAGAATATGTTTCCGGTGGTTATTTACGGTATAGATACTGAGGTGTAGTTTATAAGCGATCTCTTTGCTGAGTAAGCCTTGCCTTTCCTGTCCTTTTGGACGACCTGGTGGCGACTGATGACATTTACATATTGTTGCCGTACATTCTGCATACGAATTTGAAATACCTGTTGATAATCGTTCCTTTCTTCTTGTGGAAGTGAATAGATAAACAGCCCGTGCTCTATCTGAAAGGCGGGAAGTTGCGCCCGGTCGTCAGGATGGATTCTTTCTTCCAGTAGGTTACCCTGTTTTCTGATCGTTTTTATTTGCTTGGAGTTGTAGCCGAAAAGATCTGTAAAATGATCGGAAGCAAAATCATATCTTTTTTTGAATACATCGACAGTGAAGATACAACTTGGGCTTATTTGGGAAAATGCCTGTATAGAGGTTCTCTTTTTGTCCCACAACTTATAGTCTGTGTCAAGACTGCTGATTTGCTGCCTTGACCATAGTTCTTCGGGAGTTATTCGCTGAATCGTCATGTGGCAAAGATAATAGATAAATCGATTCCTTATTGTTTACTAAGCATTTTGGGGGTAAAGTGATTGATAGTAGAGTTGGTGTTGGAATATACATTGGTTTTACTTATAAAGCAAGCAATAATTGGTAGGGTTGTAATTAGCTGAAGTATCTTATTTGACTATCGACGAATAAGATCAAATTTAGGTGTTTATATACATGTTTATCCTAAATGTATATTTATAAGTGTAAATATGTATATAACTGTTTTAATAAAAATAATCGTCTATGGGAACGGTACAGCCAAGACAATCTTAAAAACGGATAGAGTTATTCAGTAGAATATTTTGGTGGCTCAAATCGTCTAAAACGACAGTCGGTAATTATAGGATAACTCATTCCTAACAGGTATATTTGTAACAATCAAAAGCAGAATGATATGACAAAGCAGAATGCAATAAAAGTCTTCGAAGAAAAGAAAGTCCGTACCGTATGGGACAGCGACAAAGAGGAATGGTATTTCTCTATTGTAGATGTTATTGAGATATTGACAGAACAACCCAATCATCAAGGTGCAAGAAATTATTGGAAAGTACTGAAAAACAGGATGTCCAAAGAGGGAAATGAAACGGTTACAAATTGTAACCGTTTGAAATTACCTGCTGAAGATGGCAAAATGCGTTTGACGGATGTTGCTGATACAGAACAATTATTCCGATTGATACAATCCATACCCTCTCCTAAAGCTGAACCTTTCAAATTGTGGATGGCACAGGTAGCTAAGGAACGGCTTGACCGAATGCAGGACCCGGAATTGTCTATTCAGCAGGCAATGCTGGACTATAAACGGCTGGGATATTCCGACAATTGGATTAATCAACGGCTCAAAAGCATAGAAATCCGTAAGGACTTAACGGATGAATGGAAACGGCATGGATTGCAGGAGGGTGTGCAGTTTGCTACCCTAACCGATATTATCTATAAGACGTGGGCAGGAAAGACAGCTAAGGAATATAAACAGTTCAAAGGGTTGAAGAAAGAGAATCTACGGGACAATATGACTAATACCGAATTGGTGTTGAATATGCTTGCAGAGCTGTCTACTAAGAAAATATCAGAAGCACAAAACCCGGAATCATTTAATGAGCATATAGAGGTAGCCCGGCAAGGTGGAACGATTGCCCGTAATGCAAGGATAGAACTGGAAGAAAAGACGGGTGAAAAGGTTGTAACTCCTCTCAATGCAAAAGATGTGTTGGGATTACAAAGCGGAGAAGTGGAAGATGTGGATTTGGACAGTGAAGAATCAAAGTAGGAGTGATAGTACAAAGAAACATACTAAGGGAGTCGTAAATGGTTCCCTTTTTTATATATACCTGTCTAAAAGAAAAATAAGTTGTGAAATAGAACCGTATAGGGATTGTACCTCATCATATCGGTGTATTTATTCCCTAATAAATATCTTGGCTTATAGAGCCTAATAGAAGAATAAAAGTGATGAGGAATGATTGGTGGCTTCGATAATGAAAATATCCTATCCCATAAAAGAATGGGTATGGAGAATTTAACAAATAAGTGATGATACCATTAAATGATGAGGTGGATGATAGGTATAGAATAACAATGAAGATGGGGTAAAATAAAGAATATATCTATCTGATAACTAATCAAAAAAGAATAGCAAATATGTCAAATGGAAATATGGAGTTGTGCTGATTGTTATATGTTGTAAGTGGAGAGGTGAAAATACAATTTTGAAATTCTCATCGGAGTTATTTCCTAAAAATCTTGTTGAGTATAGAGTTTTATATACATTTGTTTGACGACACCCCGGAAAACGTTTGTAGGACGTCTAAATTTGACTATATTTGTCACACAATAAAGCAATTTATTGTGATGTAATAGTCAAGACTTAATCTGACAGTTACGTATAAAAAGAATAAATTTGTAACAGAAAACAGATTGAGTTATGAC
>NZ_LARL01000106.1:0-6583 GCF_000980295.1 Odoribacter sp. N54.MGS-14
AGAATCGGATATTTGATTTCAGTCTCCAATAGGGATACGAATAAATCGAGGGTGCCAAATACTTTTTGGACACCCTCGGTAACTTTTTAAATCCGGTTAACGGATTCTTTCAATCCTCTCTCTATTTTTTCTTCCCTTTTTTAGGCATGATTTCCTGATTTGTTTCCTCTGCCATATAACTGGCTTCATGTTTTTTCTTCATGCCTTTCGGTTTTTTGTTTCCAGCTGCTCCCATGGCTCTATTCTCATTTTAAATGGTTAAATAAATTGATCATAAATAGGAGTAGTCAACGGTTATTAAAAATAGCTGGACTGCTCATTCTCCGCTTAGGCAAATCTTATGCCAGAAACAAAAAAAAATGTTTACATCGGCCTTTGACACAAATTCTGCCTTTTTTTCATGAAGATTTGTCATTTTCCAGCAACCAAGTATAAGCTTTCATCGTTCAAATAAAAAAATCAAAGACATGAAAAAAAGAAAAAATAACATCTGGCTGACTATCGGAGTCATTGTCATCTGTGTATTATTGCTTTACTGGCTTTTTGCCCGTACGCTTATCGTCGAAGACGAAGAACTCGGGACTACCGATGTTCCGGCACTTATCGAGCAATCTCCCGGTGAATAATCCTTCGCCGGATCCATTCGTCCAGGGAATAGCTGCCGGCTCCGCCCCACAGCAAAAATACATACACGCCCAGATAAAGTAAAGGCAACTCTCTCACTGCAAAAGGATCGGCACCATGAATAACGAAAAAAGCCATCAGCATTCCGAACATCAAGGGGAGAGCAGCCAACCGGGTCATTAACCCGAAGATCAGCAAACACGAACATCCCACCTCTGCAAATAGAATCAATAGGAGCGATAAGGTGCTACCCACGCCTAAAGGATCAGGAAAAGTAGCGCTTAAAGTCGAAAAGGACGCTAATTTCGCCCACCCATGACTCAACATCATTCCTCCTATAAACAAACGCAGGAAAAGTAAAGCTCCGTCCAGATGTTTCCGGTCAGAAGCTACTAATTTCAATAACAACTCTTTCATAAAACAAACTTTTTTTATCTTTCTACGGAAAAAGGTTTCCTAAAGTTCGTCATTTATTCTTTACCCCTTTAATCACATCCACAATCTCCTACCCGGAAAATATCATAACTAACGGTTATACAGGCTTGTAAAGGAAATACATTCTTACCCGAAATTCCCCTGGAATGCATCAGATCATTCAGGCCGGCACTCACCCGGCACATCACATTCAGATGTTTCACGATCCGGTATTCATAGCCGAAAGTCAGGCCGGCATTCCATTTCTCCGTTTCATCGTCTAAAGCGACAGCCGGATCCGGTCCCGATACCCCGGATTTATTTTGAAAATAATAACCGGCATATCCACCGAAAAGCAAAGATGCCCGGTAACAGTTCAGCATATATTTAAGATATACCGGAAGTTGTAGTTCCTTTAGCCGAAACCGTACCTTCTGCTTCCGGTCTGTATTTTCCCCTGGGGCATACCGGCTATCGAACCGATGGTCTGCATAATTGACTTCCGTACCCAAAAACCATTTCCGGGTAAAAGGAATAGTCATCTTCAATCCACCGACCGGCACAACAAACATCCGGACATCGCGGAAAGGAATTCCCACCGACGTTCCGCCACCGGCCTGCAGGGCCACCGCCAGATCATAATCCTTACGCCTGACCAACTGCCCGGAACTTTCCACCCCGATCAATAAACCCAAAAGACAAAAAACAATTCCTTTCATATCAAAGCCGAAACCATTATTTTTTCAGAATGATCGTTTTTTCCGACGATTTGACTTTCAAACTCTGGAAATCCCATTGCCGTACTCCTTTCTGGAAATCCAGCTCATATACATTTTCATTCCAGACAATCTCCAGCCACACAGCCACTGTCCCCGCAGCATTATAACGCCCTTCCCTGATCCGGACTTCCACCGGTCCGTATTGGCGATCGGTAAACGATTGCTCTCCGGTAAACACATAACTTCCCGGCGTACGTCCTTTATCGACCTGTAGCCCGGCTATATCGACATAAAACTGAGGTCCCGGACCATTCTCGTCTTCCAGGATCACTTTATCGTCCAGGGTCATATTCATCTGTCCTTTCTCCCAAAACAGATTGACCGTAGCGGCTTCATTCATCAGTTGCTGATTCCCGTCGTACATCGGTCCGATATATATCCCCGGCATCACCTGCGCCATCTCCGGGATAGGACGCTGCAAATGATAAGTGATGTGAAAATCATACAGATTACGGTAAGCTGCCTCCAGCAAATAAGCATAATATTCATCTACTGGCGCCCAGTACGACAACAAATTCTCCAACCCTATCCGATCGAGAGTCAATGTCAGAGCATTCATATCCCCCTGAGGAAACAAATCCATATAATCACCGTCCCGGCCGATCCGGATATAATCACCACTGTAGTAATAATCGTAACCGAACCGATCGCCGTCCGGACAATTGACATCGATCCTTCTTTTGGAAAACATCAGCTCATCTCCCGGCAAAAACAACAGGTTTCTCTCATCCAGCAAATAATGGAAAAAATCGAATAATTCCGGCGTCTCGAAATCATCATACAGCTTATAAGAATAATCGATATCGTAAACATACCAGGAACCTTCCCGCAAAATATCTTTATATCTTTCCGCGTCTGAATGACAGGAAGAGAATCCGCTCAGGAACAATACCAGAATTAGAATCCACGAATAACTTTTCATACAACCGATTTTGTGTTCTGTTAAATATCACAAAGTTAGAAGGATTTTCTTCAATTCATGGAGTTCCGGACAAATTGTTTTAAAATGCTTTTCTGCCGTCTATAGGGCATCAGGCCACTTTCACTTGTTGAAAAGCAGCCTCCAGGACTGCAGCTGTAAGTGACAGCCCTACTCTTCCCATAGAGATGGTGTAACCTGCTTCGGTCTTCCCGCAATACCCCGGAACAACGGCCATTCCCCGAAGCCCCCTGAATTCCTGCCGGGCAGCCCGGCAACTCTCTTCCCACAACACTTCCGGAGCACCGAAATTCCCATCCGTCAGCATAAAATTACGTGAATCGTGCCATTCCGCCTGATCGAACAATTTGCTGAACAACAGAGAAGCCAGAATATCTCCCTTAGCCAGGATATAATCCTTCATACAATGAGAAGATTCACGCAATACTCCGACATGATGCAGAATACCGTACAAATCGTTCAATTCCTTCTGCAATTCAACTTTATACTCTTCGAGCTTCCGTCCGGCTAAAAGCTCATAAGCCAATTGTTCATGAACCTGTTTTAATTCATTGAACTCATTTTCAAATCCTGCTCCTCTCCGCAAACTCAACCCATACAACTGCCGCAAACGGGGCATCACGCCCTTTAAAGCCGATACCACTACAATACTACAACAATTCTGCTCTTTTATTCTATTTTTAATTTCTGCCAGGGTTTCCTGATTCTGAAGGACAGCACCCTTGAATTTCATGACTAACATACCTTTTGAAATTTTTAAACGATAAACTTTAGATTAGAATCCTGAAAAGCCAACCTCCGGCAGCCTCGGCCGGAATAATATACGGATATACAGATTGGTGATATGACAACTTAAACCCCCATAGGGGTAATAGTTGTTGTTGTAGTGGTAGTAATAATAGAAACAGCAGAGAACGAAACAGACAAAATCCGATCCTCCGGCTGACAAACAGTCCGGCAATTCAGAATAATATGTTGCCTTTCGATCTTCATAACAAAAACAAAACTAAAGGAAATATTTTCGAATAACAAATATCCGGCAATTTTTTTGACGTCACACGCTGAAATTTAACAACAAGTATATTTTTCCTTCTGAATTTAAACACGAAAAAGTGGAAAATGACGTTGTAATCGTCGGGAGCCTATGCATAATTAGTATCCGGATTTCATCGAATTTTCGGAAATCCGGGTGAAGTGTGTTCTGTTTCGATGTACCTATAGAGGTAATATTTCGATCCAATATCCATCGGGATCGCAGATAAAATAGAGGCCCATGTCGGTATTTTCGTAGCATACACATCCCATTTCTTTGTGGAATGCTCTCACTTTATCATAATCTCCCGGGACACGCAGGCAAAGGTGATACTCTCCTTCTCCCAGATCGTAAGGTTCTTTCCGATCGCGCAGCCAGGTCAATTCGAGGGTGAAAGACGTTTCCCCGTCTCCCATATAGACGAGGATAAAAGAACCGTCGGAGGCGGTTTTCCTCCGTACTTCTTTCAATCCCAAAGCTTTTTCATAAAACCGGATACTTTTTTCTAAATCCAGTACATTGAAATTGAAATGATCGAATCTTCCTTTTATTTCCATTGTGTAAAATTAAATTAGTTTATCGTTTTTTCTTCTCCTGGTTTTCCGATCGCCAGAAATCTTCCGCCACGCTTTTCGACATACTCCCGGAAAGCATTCGCTTTTTCGTATTTTTCCCAAAAGTGCATAGGAGCGAATTGCAGGGTACGGATCCGGTCGACAAATTCCCGGCCTCCCCGGGTGTAATCCTTGCCTAAACGCGGATCGACAGGAAAAAGGGCTAAATCGACATAGTCGGTTTCCCGGGCCAGAGTTTCCAGTTCCTGATGATAAAAGTTTGCGGCTTCTCTGATTTCTTCTGGGGTGGATTCCTCCTCCCAATGCCAGTTGTTCAGGTCGCCGGCATGAAAAATGCGCTTATCTGCGACATCGAGCAGAAAAGAAATGCCGATGTCGGTAGAACCGAAGGCTTTGATTTTTAATAGATCATCGTTCCATTCTTCTCCTTTTTTTAGGAAAATGGCATCGTGAAAACACGCTTTTTGGCTGTCGCGGATATCTTCGGACAGGATATACCGGATGTCCGGTCTTTCCGGTTTCCAGGAGAGTATTTCCGGGTTGAAATGGTCCGGGTGGGCATGGGAAGACAGAATATACAGCCTTCCGGGGCGTTTCAAAAAGTGCCGGTGTACATAAAACTCCGGGGTATCCCGATAATAATCGATCAAAATGGCAAATTCTTTGCTTTCAATAATAAAGCCACTGTGGTAGATATAAATAAGTCGCATCGGTTTCATGTAGCAAATATATATTTATTTGGATGAATAAATTTTGTTCTCTATAAAAAAAGTAAGCTCATCTCAATCCATGATCAGTTGTTTTACGAATTCGGTTTCGGGGTGTTTACAGATTTCTTCCGGTGTTCCGTCTTGTTCGATGTGCCCGTCTTTCATAACTATGATACGGGTTCCGAGTGTCAATGCTTCCCGGATATCGTGTGTGATAAAAACGATGGTCACTCCCAGTTCGCGGTGAATACGGGTAATTTCGGCCTGCAACATTTTTCGGGTGATTTCGTCGACGGCTCCGAACGGTTCGTCCATGAGCAGGATGTCAGGATTGGCGGCCAGGGCGCGTGCAATTCCTACTCGCTGGCGTTGTCCTCCGGAGAGTTCCGAGGGATAACGGTCGAGCATTTCCTGTTCCAGACCGACGACTCCGATGAGTCGTTCTACAGCTTTGCGGGTACGTTCTTTGTCGTGCTGGTTAAGCAGGCTCGGTACATAAGCGATATTTTTCCGGACAGTCATGTGAGGAAACAGTCCGATTCCCTGGATGACATAGCCGATATTGCGGCGTAGAAGAGTTTGGTTCTCTTGCGATATGTCTTTCCCGTCGATATATATTTTGCCCTGAGTCGGGGCCGATAATCCGTTGATAAGCTTGAGCATCGTAGTCTTTCCGCTTCCGGAGCTACCGATGACAGTCAGAAATTCACCTTTGCGGATCTTCAGATCGAATGCTTTCAGAATCACCTGATCCCCGTAAGCTTTCGTCACTTGTTCGAAACGTATGATATCATTCATGCTATCTCAATAATCCTTTCTTTTTCAGAAAATCGGCAGCGACGGTTTGTTCCGGTCGGCCGGCAATATCGACCTCGTAGTTCAGTTCGGCCATTTCGGCGTTTGTCAATATTCCTTTCATTTTTTCCAGCGTTTGTTCTAATTCGGGATGTGCCTTTAAAGTCTCTTCACGGATGACGGTGGTACAGTAATAGGAAGGAAAAAAGTTTTTATCGTCTTTCAATACAGTGAGGTTGGCTCCATTCAGTTGCCCGTCTGTGGTAAAGATATTCATTACATCGACTTTCCCCGATTTAATGGCTTCGTATTTTAATCCGATATCCATATCGCGGGTCTTTTTGAATTTCAGGTCGTAATACTGACAGAGGGCTTCGTAGCCTTCGTGAATTTCGAAAAAATCGTATTCCGCTCCGAAAATAAATTGGTCGGGATAGCGCGCTAAGTCGGAGAACCGGGTCAGGTCGTATTTCTTAGCCAAAGGTTCGCCGACCGCCAGACTGTAGGTGTTGTCGAATCCATACGGACTCAGCCATTTTAAATGGAATTTTTGTTCGTATTCTTTTTTCAAAGTCTCGTATAGGGTGTCCGGAGGTAGTAAACTGTCTTTTTTCAATACCACGAGCCAACCCGTCCCGGTATATTCAGGGTAGATATCGAATTCACCTTTTAACATAGCCGGATGGATATTGCTGGTGCCGCCTCCTATCCCT
>NZ_LARL01000108.1:0-6537 GCF_000980295.1 Odoribacter sp. N54.MGS-14
CCGAAACCCTGGAATATGCTTATTTCGATTGGTGTACGGGTAAGTTATGGGAGAGTCTGGGAGACCAGGATAAGGCACAGGCCTATTATCGGAAAGGGCAAGCTTACCGGAATGTCTGGAATCCTGAAGTGCGCTGGTTTCAGGCCCGTCAGAGTAAAGACCGATGGCTGAATTGGCAGGGGAAAACGGTAGGGGGGCAAGGATGTGTCGAGAGTAATCCGTTTCAGCAAGGTTGGTTTGTGCCTCACGATATCGAGGGTATGAAGGCATTGATGGGAGAGGATTTCTTTATTCAGGAGTTGGAACTTTTCTTCGACCGTACGACAAAGGATTTTCTGTGGAGTGATTACTACAATCATCCCAACGAACCCGATCATCATGTGCCTTTTTTGTTTAACTATTCTTCAAAACCCTGGCTGACTCAGAAATGGACCCGTCAAATTTGTAAAGTGGCTTATGGGGATGATGTGCTCGGATTATGTGGTAACGAGGATGTCGGTCAGATGTCGGCTTGGTATATCCTGGCTGCTGTCGGTTTCCATCCGGTATGTCCCGGATCGACAAGATACGAACTGACCAGTCCTGTCTTCGATGAAGTTGTGCTGAAACTCGATCGGAAATTTTATCCCGGCAAGAAGTTTGTGGTAAAGGCCCTGAACAATTCCTCCGAAAATGTCTATATCCAAAAGATCTGGCTGAACGGCAAACCGCTCGACCGATTGTGGATTTCCCATGACGAAATCATCTCCGGTGGCGAATTGGTATTTGAATTGGGTGATACCCCCAATAAGTCCTTAGGTCTATAAAATAAGAAGAGCTGTTCTGAGTCGGAGCAGCTCTTTTTTTTAAGAAAAGACTACAGATTGGATTATATATTTGGTTATAGCAAATAAAACCAAAGTTTGTGACGATCCGGTGACGAAACCGTGAAAAAATAGTTACATCTTTTCTGATCCCCCCTCTATCCTTGTAAATAAAATCTCCCTAAACCGTTGTTTTTTCAATTTCAATGATTACCTTTGCATCCGAATTCAAAACGGGGCGTAGCGCAGTCCGGTAGCGCATCTGCTTTGGGAGCAGAGGGTCGCAGGTTCGAATCCTGTCACCCCGACTAAGAATGAGCCAGTTACGAAAGTAGCTGGTTTTTTCTTTTTTGGGGGGGAAGCGGTTTTAGATGCTTTGTTTAAACTGAGGTTTAAACCGGAAAACCAACAATGAACGCCTCTGTAGCTGTACTTTGCTATAAGTGTACAAGACGTTATTTAACTTGAAGTGGAGAATTTGCAAAGTTTAAGAAAGGGGGGGGAGAGAGGGAGGATGGAATCGCTTGCCGATCGTTGGTACGTGGCTGTGAATCTATTATCTTTATGCCGTAATAAAATATGATGATGATGCAGGATATAATAAACGGACGCTGCGGTTGGTGTAAAACAGACGAACTGTATGTGAAATACCATGATGAGGAGTGGGGAAAATTGGTAACCGACGATAGGAGGCTGTTTGAGTTTCTGGTGTTGGAGAGTGCACAGGCGGGGTTGAGTTGGATAACGATCCTTAGAAAACGTGAGGGATATCGTAAAGCTTTTTACAATTTCGATGCCGGATTGGTTGCACAAATGACCGATGAAGATGTCGAACGGTTAATGCAGTTTGACGGTATTGTAAAAAATCGTTTGAAAATTAAGTCGACAATCACCAATGCAAGGCTATTCCTTGCCATACAAAAGGAGTTCGGTAGTTTCTATGATTATACACTGTCGTTTTTTCCTGACCGGAAGCCGATTATCAATGCTTTTCGGTCATTGAGTGAAATTCCGGTGTCTTCACCCGAATCCGATGCTATGAGTAAAGATATGAAAAAGCGTGGATTTAAATTCTTCGGAACTACGATTTGTTATGCCCATTTGCAGGCTTCAGGGTTTATCGACGATCACCTGACGGATTGTTTGTGTCGGAAAGTTGTCCGACAGGATGGATAGGGAATACGTTATATATGAGTACATGGTTATCATCAGATTAAAGATGAGATGGCTTGGAACACAATACAAAAAAAGAGTTCTTCGGTTTATGCTCTAAGTCGTGGCATTCTGTCGGTCATAGCCTGGAGGATGAATTTGCATTTTTTAGCCAGGCTGCAGGTTTTCGGATACCTGGCTAAAAAATGATCAGATCGGATTGAAGGGAAATAGCGGTCTATAAGATCATATTGAATATAAATCCCGATAGGATAATAAAAGAGGCCACTGTGCCGAAGAATATCCCGATCAGCCGCCAGGTCATCACTTTCTTTAAAAGTGTCGCTTCGGGTAATGAAAGCCCTACTACGGCCATCATGAACGCAATGGCTGTTCCTACCGGGATTCCTTTGGCTACAAAAACCTGAATGACAGGAATAATCCCTGCAGCGTTGGCATACATGGGAACTGCCAGAATGACCGACAACGGTACTGCATACCAGTGTTCTTTTGACATATAAGTTTCGAAAAATCCTTCGGGGACGAATCCATGCATGGCTGCTCCGATGCCAATACCGATGATCACATATAGCAATACACCTCTTACAATACCCCAGGCATCACGCAGAATGACCGGTAACCGTTTCATAAAAGGCGTTCCGGTATTTTCCCAGGATTCACTTTCTGTTTCCGAATTTTGCTGAATGCTTTTCACCCAATCGCTTAGGTAACGTTCTAACCTGAAACGGTTCAAAACGATTCCGCCGATAATTCCCAATAAAATACCGCTTACCACATATACAACTGTGATTTTCACTCCGAATGTACCCAGGAACATGGCTACCGCTACCTCATTTACCAGCGGAGAGGTAATCAGGAAGCTTAACGTAACTCCCAGGGGAATCCCGCCTTTGACGAAGCCGATGAATAACGGAATGGATGAGCATGAGCAAAATGGCGTTATCGCTCCGAACAAAGCGGCAAATACATACTCCAGCCCATATAACCGGCGGGTAGTTAGATAGTGACGTAACCGCCCGATCGGGAGATAAGCATTTACTACTCCCATCACTACGCTGATTAAAAATAATAATAGGATGATTTTCACCGTATCGTAAAAAAAGAAATTCACGGCTTCTCCCAGATGACTTTTTGCCTCTAGGCCGAAAATCCCGTAGACCAACCAATCTGCAAATTTCTGTATCATAATCGAATTGTTTACTTCTCTCTTGTCATTATAAAATTATTTGAATACCGTTCCCAGATCTTCTGCTGAAATAAAGCCTGTGTGCCGGAATATTTCATGTCCGTTATTATCTAATATGATTTGTGTAGGAATGGCGGCGATTCCGAAATATTTCGTCCATTCCTGTGTTTCTTGCTTCGACACATTCATAAACCGAACTTTAACCCTTTTGCCGTATGTTGTTCGGATATCTTCCATGACACGTTCCATTTTCCGGCAGCTTATACAACCCATCGCTCCGAATTCCAGAAAAGTATATTGCAGTCCTGTATCGCATCGGTTTTTGTAGTTGTACAAGATTTGTATGCTATCTGCTATGCTTGCTGCCGTCGTTTCGTTTTGCATCCGGCTCATTCGGGTGGAACCTAGCCGGATGAAAGTATCCTGTAATGCAAAGAGAACTATAAGGATAACTATAGGTAAAGTAACCGTTATTCCTGTTTTTATCAGTTGCCTTTTCATTCCTTCCTCCGATTTTTATAATAACCTGATCAGATAATAGAGGCCGGTGCCGGTGAATAACCAGCCGACAATCCTTCGCATCCATCGTTCGAACACCTGTAGGCGATTGTAGAAACGTCCGATTCCTGCAATACTGTAGGCCAGCAGCCAGGCCACTACCGCTACCGGTAAAGCTGTGGCTACAGCAAAAACAACAGGAAACCACATCCCACCTGTTGAGATCGCTGCCATCGGTATCAGCAGACCGAAGTAGAAAACCCCGCTTGTCGGACAGAAAGCCAAGGCAAATAATATACCCAATGTCAGACTACCTACACCACCTTTCAGGTTTTGCAGTTTTTCATTGTCTCCCGAAAAACCGAATTTCGGAAGATTCAACCGTTGTCCCCATAGCATAAATCCACCGGTAAGCAATAGTAAAGGTGAAATAATCCATTCCCCCCACTGACTGATTCCTTTTTGTATGGCGAACATACTTGCTCCTTCCCGTAAAATGGGGATAACCAGCAGGCCCAGGACTGTATAGGTAATAATCCGCCCCAAGGTATAAAGTAACCCGTTTCGAAAAATTCGTTTCCGGTTACCGATATCCCGGCTGATAAAACCGATAGCCGTTATATTTGTTGCTAAAGGGCAGGGGCTTATTGCGGTCAGTAAACCCAGTACGAAAGCTGTCACGACAGGTAGACCGCTATTCATTAAAATGTCCGGAGATTCCATTATTTCATCAATATTTCTATTTTTTCTTTCAATCCTGCTTTAAATCCTTCGGGATCGCTTGTTGCCTTCGAAAAAGCAAATTCTGTCATATTGTTTCGTTGTTCCTGCCCATCTTTCCAGCGATTTACAAACAGAGATGACCAGGTGACTTCATACTGGTCCGCTATTTTTTCTCCTTCTTTATCCGAAATATCTACTGTCCGGTATACGATCTGTCCGGTTTTCACTGCTTCTGCGAGACTTCCTGTCAGCAATTCTTTTGTCTGTTCCTCGATGCTTTTACAAGTCATACAACGTTGTTTCCCATGAAAATAAATTACCTCCACCCGGTCGCCGGTTACGGTTTGTTCCTGTAGCTGCAAGTTTCTGCTTTGCTTTTCTCTGCAGGCGGAGAATAGAGTCAATGTAATCAATAAAGTTGTGAGTCGCATGGTCGTTTATTTTACAAGTAACTTTTTAACCTCACTAACGGTCGGCTTTCGGCCGCTCGATACCACTTTACCGTCGATTACCAAGGCTGGCATGCTCATTACGTTATACTTCATAATCTCGGTCAGTTCCTCTACTTTTACGACCTTCGCTTCAATACCGGTTTCCGATACGGCTTGTATTACTGCTGTATAAAGTGCTTTACAACTTGCACAGCCTGTTCCTAATACTTTAATTTCCATCGTTTCAAAATATTAAATAGTGAATAATTCTCATCATACAAGATTCTTGTTATTATTGTTTGTAATTCGTAGAATTACGAACAATATTCGCATAAAAAAGCCTGCTGTTTTCAGCAACAAGATTTTTTGTCTTTACAATGACAGAAAAAAACTGAAAATAATCGTTTGGCTTCCTCCCAATTGGTCCGGTTGATACAATATTTCACTTTCGGTGCCTCTATTTCTCCCTGTATCAATCCGGCTTCCTTTAATTCCTTCAAGTGTTGTGAAACCGTTGCTTTGGCTATCGGTAATTCTTCATGGATATCTCCGAAAAAGCAGGTTTCCCGTCCTGCCAGAAATTGCAGGATAGCCATTCGGGCCGGATGTCCCATTGCTTTAGCGTAGCGGGCTATTCGTTCTTGTTCGTCTGTATAATCTTTAGTCTTCCCCATAAATCAATTTTGTTGTTCGCAAAGTTACGAACAATATTTCAAACGACAAAATTCTGGCAGGAAATACTGTAGAAATCTCTGCCGGACGTTTGAAACAGAAACTCTGATCGGGAAATCGTTCATATGCTTATTATTACCCCGAAATGCCGGTCTCATCCAGTCGTCCCGGCACTGTTTGAGACTGATATCAAGGTATTAGCTTCCAATTGTGAGTTGAAGTAAGCAATGGCTGTTACATTGTCGGCATTGCGGTACCTTCCTGGTCCTGATATCGGGCCTGAATTGCTAAGATCTGCCCGGTTTTACGACATTGTAATCAGAGGGGACGATGGGATCGATCGGAGTGCCTTCAAAAGATGTTGTGGTGGACTGACGGGAAAGGAACATATGGTCGGTCCCATAAAACCAAAGTTGTATACCGGATAACATTATTATTTTTAGTTATAAGAAAAAATGTTTATTTTTACAACTTTCTTTTAAAACAATGCGGTGTATTAAAAATTGATATTTAATTTCTATGCAGAACATACAACCTTCTATGGCAGCGTTTGCAGATACCAAGCCTCATTATGATTTGCTCGACGGATTGCGTGGGGTGGCTGCGATCACTGTCGTGTGGTTTCACATATTCGAAGCTTTTGCAACCAGCCATTTGGATCAAAGGATTAATCATGGTTATCTGGCCGTCGATTTTTTCTTTATATTGTCGGGGTTTGTTATCGGTTATGCTTATGACGACCGTTGGGGGAAAATGAAAACAAAAGACTTCATTAAACGTAGGGTGATACGTCTGCATCCGATGGTGGTGATGGGAGCTATTATTGGAGCCGTTATGTTCTATTGGCAGGGCTGTCCGGTTTGGGATGTGTCGAAAGTGACGATTTTGGCGTTATTTATGGCTACCTTTATTAATGCCCTGTTGCTTCCGGCTACTCCCGGAACGGAAATCCGGGGACTTGGAGAGATGTATCCTTTGAATGGACCTAGTTGGTCTTTATTTTTCGAATATATCGGTAATATACTTTATGCTTTGTTCATTCATAAATTTT